>JAUWTT010000191.1 GCA_030614585.1 Acidobacteriota bacterium | reverse complement strand
GACTTCTGAAGACATCCAGTGGGTTGCATTTTTCGAATTGAGGAAAAGACGATGCATGCTATGAACCGACGAAAGTTTATCCACCACCTTACGGTGGCGAGTGCCGGGGCGGCCTTGGGGCTTGCCGATCTGACGAGCAATGCACATGCCGCAGCCGATCTCCCGATCGGCATCCAGCTTTACACCGTCCGTGGTTTGAGCCGTGAAGACTACAAAGGCACGCTGAGAAAGGTATCCGAAATCGGTTATAAGCATTTCGAATACGCCGGATACGGGGACTTGACGGCAGGCGAACTCAAGTCCTTCGCTGCAGGCCTCGGGGTCACCGCATGTGGTAGCCACGAAGGATTTCAGAACTTCGAAAATGATGCCGATAAGGTGATTGCTTTCAACCAGACTATCGGCACTCCATACGTCGTCGTTCCATCTATGCCCAGTGATATCAGAGGCGGTAGTGTTGCCGAGATCGAAAAGTTTGCTGCCGGCCTGAACAAATACGGCAAACTGGTCAAGAAGGCAGGTATGCAGCTCTGCTACCACAACCATTCGTTCGAATTCGAAAAGGTCGCGGATGGCAGGACGGTCTGGGATGTTCTCTTCAGCGCTGCCGACGCCGATCTGGTCAAAGCGGAAGTGGACATTGCCTGGGTTTACAACGCCGACGTAGATCCAGTTGAACTTCTCGACAAGTGGGGCGACAGGGTCAAACTGCTGCACATGAAAGACCTTGACAAGGACCGCAAGCTCGCACCTGTTGGAGAAGGGGAAATCGATCTGGCAAAGGTCGTTGCAAAGGCCAGGCAGATTGGTGTCGACTGGTACGTCGTCGAGCAGGATCAGAGCCGCGATGGCAAAGAGATCCTTGACGAGATTACGATCAGCTACAAGAACATGGTCCAGCTGCTGAGCTGACCGGCGTCATTCGGCAGGCTGAGTAGCGAGACGAAGGAACGGCCGCCTTGGCGGAATGATTGACCCGGGGACCTGACTCAGAGACTCATCAGTACTTGCCATTTGTCACTTGCCACGTGTCATTTGCCATTTGCCATTTGTCACTTGTCATTTGAAATTGGTTTGCGTCCTTCAAGCCAATGGTAGAGTGCTGGAAGGACCAGTAGCGTGAGCAGCGTCGAGGTGATCAGTCCGCCAATGACGACTGTCGCCAGAGGGCGCTGGACCTCGGCACCGGCACTGGTTGACAGAGCCATTGGCAAGAAACCCAGACTGGCTACCAGCGCCGTCATCAGTACCGGCCGCAAACGAGTGAGCGCTCCTTGATAGGCCGCATCCTCGGTGGATGCTCCGTCACGGCGCATTTGACTAATGTATGAGATCAGCACCACTCCGTTCAGCACCGCCACTCCAAATAGAGCGACAAAACCGACTCCAGCCGAGATACTGAAGGGAATCTCTCTTAGATAGAGAGCCCCGATTCCGCCAGTTGCCGCGATGGGAACGTTAATGTAGATCAGCAGGGCCAGTCGAACGGACTTGAATGCGGTGTAGAGCAGGACGAAGATCAAAAAGAGTGCCATGGGTACCACAACGGCCAGGCGGGTGGAAGCTCTCTGCAGATTCTCAAATTGCCCACCCCACTCAATCCAGTAACCTGGAGGTAAATCCACATTGGCCGCTACCGCAGCCTGTGCATCGGCTACGAATCCAGCCAGATCACGTCCCCGAACGTTTGCTTCGACGGCCAAACGGCGCTGGATGTTCTCGCGACTGATCTGTGCCGGTCCTTCTTCCGGCGTCAACGTCGCAAGCTGGCTCAAAGGGATCAGCCTTCCCTGCGGGTCGGCCACTCTCAAGTTGGAGATCGCCTCCAAGTCTCTTCGGGAGTCTTCTTGAAACCGGACCTGGAAAAAGAACCGGCGCTGACCCTCGAGAATGTGTCCAACGACGCGACCGCCAATCGCCCTGACAACATCGAGTACCTGGGAAGCATTGATGCCGTAACGGGCAATCGCCCGGCGATCGATCATGATTCTCAAGTAGGGGAGGCCCGCTACCTGTTCGGCCTTGACATCAGCGGCTCCCGGGACTTGATTGACTGCCTGCACGATTTCCATTCCCAGGCGCTCCAGTTCGCCCAGGTCCTCTCCATAGATCTGGATAGCGACATCCGAACGGACGCCGGCAATCAATTCCTGGACTCGAAGTTCGATCGGTTGTGAATAGCTGAATAGATTGCCGGGTACAGTCTGGTTCAGCGCAGCATCTATCTTGGCGATCAGTTCTTCTTTGCCGGCCGCCGTCGTCCACTGGTTGCGAGGCTTCAGAATGATATAGACGTCGCTGATTTCCACTCCCATCGGATCGGTGGCAATCTCGGCGCGACCGGTTCGCGAAACGACAGTCTTCACCTCGGGAAAATCCATCAGAACCGATTCAACCATGGTCGATGATTTGATCGACTCTTCCAGAGAGACACTCGGAAGTCGCCATGTTTGGAGAGCGATCGTTCCTTCATCGAGCCGCGGAATGAACTCAGCGCCCATAAAGGGCACTAGAACCAGGCTGGAAGAAAAGACGAGCACGGCGGCTAACAGGGTGAGTTTGGGAAACCGAATGGTGCTCCGGAGAACGGGACTGTAAGCCCTCTTGACCTGGCGAATGATCCACGTTTCCGACTCTTTCTGCTGTCGTTTCAGGAAGACCGAGGCAAGAACGGGCATCAGCGTCAAAGCGAGGATGAGTGAGCCCACCAGGGCAAAGACCACTGTGAGAGCCATGGGGCGGAACATCTTCCCTTCCACACCCCGCAGGGTGAGAACGGGAAGATACACGATGATAATAATCCCTACCGCAAAAGTAATGGGCCGGGCAACCTCACGGGCTGATTCCCGGATAACCGTGAGCCTGTCCTTGATGGAGTTGGAGCTTTTCGAGAGATGGCGAACGATGTTTTCGATCATGACCACAGAGCCATCCACGATCAAGCCGAAGTCAATCGCTCCCAGGCTCATCAGGTTTCCAGAAATGCCAAACTGACGCATCCCGATAAAGGCAAAAAGCATGGAAAGGGGGATGGCGGCAGCTACGATTAAACCTCCCCGAAGGCTTCCGAGGAGTAACAGCAGGACAAGGATGACCAGCAGGCCTCCTTCACTTAGATTCGTGACGACGGTTCGAATAGTCTTTCGGACCAGATCGGTCCGATCATAGTAGGTGTCAATTGTGACTCCAGGCGGTAGGGACTGCGTAATCTCCTCGACCTTGTTCTTGACCCGTTCCGCGACGACCCGAGAGTTCTCGCCAATCAGCATCATGACCACCCCAGTGACGGCCTCTCCCCGTCCGTCCCGGGTAACGGCACCCTGCCGCACCATCGGAGCTAATGCGACGCCGGCTACATTCTTGACGTATACGGGAGTCCCGTCTTCTGTGGCTGTAAGGACGATATTCTCGATCTCTTCGATGCTTTGTATCAGCCCTTCGCCACGGACCAGGTATTGCTCCTGATTCTTGACAATGTAAGCTCCTCCAGCGTTGGCATTGTTGTTCTCCAGAGCTTCGAAAAGCAGCGACATTGGAATCTTGTAGTTGACCATCTTGTCCGGGTCGACCTGGACTTCGTAGGTCTTCAACTCTCCTCCATAGGAGTTGACCTCTACCACGCCCGGTACGGACCGAAGTTTGAAAGCAATATCCCAGTCAAGAATGCTTCGGAGTTCCATCAGTGAGTATCCCTCACCTTTTACTTCGAATTGATAGATCTCCCCTAATCCTGTGCTTATCGGCCCCATCTCTGGGATCCCCATCCCCGGAGGAATAGCGTCACGAGCCTCCGGCATGCGCTCCATCACCAGGCGTCGCGCGAAGTAGATGTCCATCTCTTCCTCAAAATAGACTGTGACAGCCGAGAGCCCGAAGCGCGAAACGGACCGGATCCGCGTAATCCCGGGCAATCCACTCATGCCCGTTTCGACAGGGAAGGTGATGAATTGTTCGACCTCGAGCGGACTCAGTCCAGGTGCGTTGGTCAGTATCTGGACCTGGTTTGGGGTGACATCAGGAACCGCATCGATGGGCAGATTCAACAGGGCCTGAGTCCCGGCACCGATCAGAAGCAAAACCAGTACCATTACCAGGAAACGATTGTCGAGCGATAGTTCTATAATGCGATGCATTGTCTAGTGTCCATGTTCCGGCTCGATTTCGGAGCGCTTCAGCGTTGATTTCAGGTAAAAACTGCCGCTGGAAACGACGGGAGTCCCTTCTGCGAGGCCGGCTACTTCAATCCAGCCGTCTGCGGCCAGGCCCGTCTTGACAGACACTTTTCGGAAATGCCCAACATCTCCAGCTACAAACACTACATCTTCGCCGTCAATGTTCTGGATCGCCGCTTCTGGTACGGCCACACCGGTCCGCCTCAGAGTTGAGGGGATTTGGACAGTGACGAACATTTCCAGCTTCAAGAGGTGTTCCGGGTTCGGGATCACGCAGCGTACCCGTGCGGTGCGTGTTGCACGCTCTAGAACGTCACTGATGTAGGTCAGTTTCCCCGGGAAGACACGCCCGGGATAGGGCGAAGTAGTGACTTCGACCATCTGTCCTTCCTTGACGATTCCGAGGTCTTTTTCATAGACATTGGCCAGCACCCAGACACGACTCAGATCTGCAAGCGTCATAAGCTCCCGGGATGGATCCACTACTTCACCGGGAGCTACGCTGTACTCAATGATCACGCCAGGGAAAGGGGCTTTGAGCTGACTATGACTCGCTGTTCGGTGTCCTCCGGAATGCTCTTCGTTGAGTATCTCGATATCTTCCTCAGTTAGACCAAAGCGATGCAGCTTCTCTTCCGTGTTTTCTATGACCGCACGCTGGCGATCGACCATGGCCTGAGCGTTCTTGAACTGTGCCTCTCGCAATTCGACTTCCTTCTTGGCGATTGCTTGGGCTGCTAACAACTCAACTCCACGCTCCCAGAATTTCCTGGCGACCTCCACTTCCGTCTCATCCCGATGAAGTTGAAGATGTTGGCTCAGATACTGACCGACCAACTCACCCAGTTCGATGTTGTCGATCTGAACCAGCGGTTGACCTTTTTTGACTCGGTCTCCGCGGCGGACGTAAACCTCCTCGATTACGCCGCGGGCCAGTGATCGGACACGTACTACTCTGGATTCATCCGGAGAAACCGTGCCCGTCGCTTCGAGAAACTGTACAAGTTCGATTGTCTTGCTTTCTTCAATCTGAATCTCAGCTTCACGAATCGACTCTGTAGTGAGAAGAACCTCATCGGAGTGATCAACTTCGGGGGGCGTTTCCGCCTGCTCAACCGGCGGGTCAGTAAGCGTAGTGGGGCCACAGGAGACCAGAGCTAGGCTCACAAGTATGGCGAAGATATACCCCGCGATCTTCTTAAGATTGTCGATGCTTTGATTTTGCATTAGAGATCCTCACCTATAGCTAGTTCGAGAGTTGCCCGACTGATCTGAAGGTCGTAGCGCGCGCGGTTGTATAAGAGCCGGGTCTCGGTGTAGGTGCGTTGGGCATCCAGAAACTCCATCAGGGATGCCTCACCCAGACGATACGATGCCTCAGTTATGTCGCGGGCCTGCACGGCTTTGCTCAGGTAGTTTTTCTCCAGGGCATCGACTCGACGGCGGTCCCCCTCCAGTTTCTGAAGAGCCATTCTCACTTCTTTCAACACGTTGATTTGGCCAAAAAGATGGCGGTTCTCCAACACCTGTTTCTCAGCTCTGGCCCGGTGAGTTGCACCCTGGTTTCGATTTGATACGAACAGTGGGATCTCAACTCCGAGAACCGGGCCGCTGGAATCCAGTTCGCGTTTGTAACCACCGATTGCCGCGATGTTGGGCTTTGACTGGGCCTGCTCGAACTCAATTACTGAACCGGAGCGACGAATCTGGGCTCGCGCTACTGCAAGATCGGGACGCTGACGAAGGGCAACCTTCCTTAACTCGGTTTCGGGAGGTGGGAGAAGGCTGGTTTCGAATCCATCCACCGCCGCAAATGACCGTGAGAAATCGGTGGAACCCAATAGGGCCAGAAGCTCTGACTTGGCGCGTCCAAGCCTGGTTTCCGCATTGACGACTTCGGCAAAAAGGCGGTACTCAGCAGCTTCCGAACGGCGCAGTTCTCCACCCGAAATTTCGCCTGCAGCGTTACGCGTCTGATTGAGCCGCACGATTTCTCGGAAACGACCCAGGATCTCGCCGGCAAGATCGAGGTCATGCTGAAAAAGAACCACTTGAAAGTAGGTTCGCTTCAGCTCGAAACTAAGTCGACGGCTCAGATCTTCTAGCCTCATTGAAGCGATCTCGGCGTCCGCCTGTTCGATTCGGACTCTTTTCTTTCTTCTGCCGGCAGTGGGGATCTCCTGCCGCACCGTCAGAGATGGTTGGAAACGATCGATAAATGATCCCCGATCGGAGTCCAGGACCCATCCATCCGAAAGAAATGAAAGACTCGGATTCGGATATTTCTCCGCTCCGATGATGTCGCCTTTTTCAGCTTCGATCTCTAATTTGCTCGCTTGAAGACTCGGATTGCCTTGCAGCAATGTTCGGGCTGCTTTCAAAGTCAGCTTCTCTGGAATCCGGGGGTTCTCTTGCCCCCAGGCACTCGTCCCCCAAACATAAGAACAACAGATGGCTGCCAGGCAGTAAAGGAATCGCTTAACCATGACACGCCTCCACGGGCATCGTACAAAGTTGGTGATTTGCCGTATTAACGGCCTTTACGGACTGCTATGCGGTAGGTGGGTTAGGCCAACGGCGGCGGATGAAAAACGTGAGTCAGGTACTCTCCGTCATATAACGAACCATCCAGGTAGCAAGGAGATACCTGCCAGTTAACAAGTATTACGTCCTGACTCTGCAGAGCCACGGATGTGGAATGAAGGAGGCAGAAATGAATGTGGATGGATTCTCCGGATTCCGATGCCGCCCCGGGACGTTCGAACCCGTCTTGTAAGACGCAGCCGTCTTCGGAATGAGGCACCTGCTTAGCAATAAAAGATGCCTCAGGAGTTGGCCCACAATAATCGCAGGCAAGCTGATCCGTTAATGGCACTCCAACCAGTAGAAGGACCATCACAATTCCCAGGAACAACCGCATCTTGAGGCTTCTCATGTAGGCAACAGAGCATACCACCTGGAGAAGTGACAGTTCAAAGTGCGAATTGGAGCCCTCTTTGAGAATTGGCTCTTGGTGCTTGGTTTTTGGTGCTTCCCCGCCAGCAGCGGGGCTGTCCGCCTGGCCAACTGATCCCAACACAAAAACCGATGTGGAAAGGGGATTTGAGCCGTCAGCTCGTACGTGAAAGAAGCCGATATGTTCAGTCCGTTGTTGACTTCAGTGTTAAAACAGCTGAGAATGAGGGCACCCATAGCAACATCTATCTTGACTGCGAACCTG
>JAUWTT010000484.1 GCA_030614585.1 Acidobacteriota bacterium | reverse complement strand
TGGCATCCGGCATCCGGCATCCGGCATCCGGCATCACTTGACCCTTGTCATTTCCCTCTGTGACCTCTGTAACAAATGTCCATTCTTTCCCGATTTATGCTTACTCTATGGTATATTAAGGGCTTATTAGTAGTGAGGGATAATTGTGCATTCTGATCAGCCAAATGTGAAAAGTACCTCTCGGCAGGCTGCCGGAAAAGTGTTCAGGTATGCCTTGGCTACTATACTCCTGCTGTCTCTCCCGACCTTTAGCTACTTCGTGCCGAAGTCAAGGGAGAACTCTGAGCAGCGCGCCAGTGGTTTCGAACCGGGAAAAGATTTGCGCAGCTCGACGCCTCAACCTACTTTTAGGGGAGGTTCGGCACCTACTGGCTTTTACGGGGCGCGGGGGTTTTCGAAACGTTCCTCCAGCCGGCTCGTGAAGAGGAACAGCCCCAGAAAACGGTCTGCAAAGCGCGACGTTGCCAGGCGCGGGCGCCGGACGGCTGCCACAGCTCAGGCGGAAACAGTCGCAAAGACTTCAGCCGAGGGAAAGCCTGAGAGTAAGGCTGCTGAGGAGGGTAGTGAGCGCGGGACTGAGGGGATACCCTCTGATTCTCTGGCCAGTGACTTCTATGACGATTTGAGCGGGCTCGAGGGAGGTTACAACCAGGCTCAGAACAGCCTGTTTCCCAGGGGCGGTTACGGTGGCGGTGGCTTCGGGGGCAATCCCTTTCAGGAAGCACTCGGCGATGATGATCCTTCGGGCGGCGACGAAACTCCAACTGGAGAGGGAGATGGAGATGGAGATCCGGGAGGCTCCGATCCTCCGGCCACACCAGTCGATTCCGAGCCACCAGCCCCAACACCAGCGGGAGATGATTCGCCCGCTTTCCAACTCTCGTTTCTCATGCTCTATGATGGAGGGGGCACCCGCGAAGTCCAGGTCTCCCGCGCCCATCACGATGGTGACGGGAGCTTCACCCTGGAGGGTGGCGAGAGGCTCAGCCTTTTATCCGGCTTGGTGAATACGTCATCTCCTGCAATAACCCTCGGACCCGGCAAGGCCCTTATGACAGGCGACATGAACCGTGACGGCCTGGCCGACGCCTTTGTTGTTTCATGGGAGCATCTTGGGACCGCGCTGCAGAGCTTCCTGGGCCGCGGTTCTGGCGGTTGGCAGGAGCACTTCGGGTTCTTCTGGTCGTACCAAGTGGCCCGGAGTTTTGCCCTCTACGACTTCGATTCCGATGGTGACAGCGAACTTGTCGCCGTTTTTTCGGACAGTGGTAACCTTTTCATCTACGAAATAACCGAAGAAGGGTTGCAATACGACCGTGAAGTCGTTGTGCCCTTCGACGCGACTTGGGTCGTCAAGACCCATGATGCCGGAGTGATCGAGGCCGATTACCTTGAAGTTTTTGACGCCAACCTTGGAGTTTCAGTAACGTTCAGCTCTCGTCTTCCGGGCATTTATTCTCACGCCCGGGCGCCCACCTATATTTCCTCCGTGCAGGTCGCTTTGGATTCGGTGCCAGGTCTTGGTGTGCAGAGTTTCCAAGTCCTTCGGTACGAAGATCGTGCCATTCTCTTCGAAACGACCGGGAACTTCACGACCCAACTCGGCAGTTTCGCAAGATCTCCCCGATTCCCAAGCGTGGTTGTTGGAGACTTCCTGGAGCTAGGTACCCGGCAGCTGATCATGCTTCCTTGAAATCGCAACTTTCGGGTGATCCGAGCATCTAAGGCTTGTGGGATTTTTCGAGCCTTGGGCTTCGTTAGGAGGCAGTTGCTCGGATCGATTTGCGTGTACAGAAGGTCTGATGATGGTTATTAAAAGATCAGTTTTGGCGATAGTAGGATTACTCGTTCTCATCCTTGGAGCCAATACCTTTGCTCAGCCTCAAGGGTTTGGTACAGATCCTGTGGTGTTTGCCCAGGGCGAGTTGACCACTGCCCACCGCGCTGTCTTTGCCCAATTTCTGGCTGTGCTTCCGAACGAGGATCCCAACTTTAGTGTCAACAGTGCTGTGTCCATCAGCAATGTCTGCGCGGCACCCGACGTTTTGTCACCTTTTCTTGGCAGAGAGCCGACCGAGGGAAAGGTCGCTCTTTATCTGTACGATATGTCTGGGAACTTGACGACCTTTGTCACAGATTCGGATATGATCGGCGAAGGTTTGAATCCGGATGGGACTCTGAAACCTGGGCAGACTTGGACGGTGAATCTCAGCGAGGTTCTTGCTGCCGCAACCGGCAGCAAGGCGAAGGACTTCCGAGGTTACGGCTGGGTGTTGTCGGAGTTCGATTGTCTGGGGGGAACCTACAGTAACACGATTTATGGTCTAGGGTTCACACAGAACTTTGAGATGCTCCCAGCCATGGGCCAGGGTGGATTCTTCGGCGGATTGATGATCCCCCAGCCCAAAGAATGATGGGACGCGAGAACTTACCACCAAGACACCAAGGGCACCAAGCAACCAGGCAAGACTCTTGATTCTTGGTGCTCTTGGTGTCTTGGTGGTAAACACCCCGATTACCGATTACCGATTACCGATTCACTTTCCTCAACGGGTCCTTCAGTTAACCCTCGAAAATAGCCTCCTGTCCAGTGGATGAGTGCTGAGAAGATAAGAGGTGCATGGAGGAGCGCAAGAGCTCCAGTGCGCCGGTCCGCCCGAAACACCCGGAAGATGATGGCAGGAGTCCTATAGAAAGGCAGCAGAAGACACGCTCCCCGACTCCTCGAGATCCAGCTTCCCGAAAGCACACCACCGCTTCGGAGTCGCCCGCTCCAAAAGCCGAGCGCATGCAGATGTTTGCGAACGCCGGTCCAGCGTGTTCGATGAAGGTGTGAAACTCCCACCGAACTCTCGAAATGCAGCCCCTCTTTCAGCCTCGCTGAGAAGAGAAGATCTTCTGCCATTCGATAGTCTTCGCTGAATCCCCCGGTTCGGAAGAAATCTTCTCGTGAGATCAGAAGGTTCGAACTCGAGAGATAGGGCCTGAGGCCGCTTCTATGCCCCTTGAGGAATGAGCTGAATTCAACCCAGTGAAGGACTCTCGAGGCAAACGACTCTGGATTTGCATTGGTGATCGCGCCGCTGCAGGCGATGATACCGTCGTCATTTGTCGTTACTCCGTAGAGTCGATCGAGCCAACTCTGCTCAGGCATGGCGTCCGCATCGATGAAGGCTAGATAACGGCCTTCGGCTTCGTGAGCGCCGGCATTTCGTGCTGCCCCGGGGAACATTCGCTCAGGGGACGTTAGCACCTTGACCGTGGGGAAACGAGAACTGAGCCAGTCGGCCACGGGTTTGGCTGACGAGTCGACTACGATCACTTCAATGGGTCTGTCGAATTCCAGCTTTAGAATTGCCTTGATCGTAAAGCCGATGGTGCGCCGGGAGTTGTAGCACGGTACGATGAAGCTTACATGGGGGGCGCTAGAATGCTCGCGATTCTTCATGATTCGGTGGCATCAGTTCTTTTGGCAGGCTTCACCCGGCTGGGCAGGGGAAGACCCGGGCCCTCGCGCCCTGTGAATCCGTCTCTGACACCTCGTAAAATTACACTTGCCCGCCTCCACTTGAGGCCAAGGATGTTGTAGAAAAGACTCACTTTCAGGGTGGCGAAGTAGTAGAGCCAATGTACCGGCGATCCCCTGTGCTTTCGAAAGAACAGGACAGTGTTGCGCCGGGTCCAGTAGATTCGCTTCCATGGTTCTCGACGGGTACTGTGGCCTCCCCGATGTCGTACCTGACAGCTGTTGCAGAAGTATGCGTTGATTCCTGCCAGCTGACTGCGATATAGAAAGTCAACCTCCTCGTGATACATAAAGAAAGTCTCGTCAAAGAACCCAATCTTTTCAAAGACCCTCCGATGGACCAGTAGAACGCTGCCCAGAAGCAGACTGACCGGTTCTTCTCGATCCCACCGAGTGCCAACCTTTTCCCCCTTGCCTTCGAAACGA
>JAUWTT010000219.1 GCA_030614585.1 Acidobacteriota bacterium | reverse complement strand
GGCTGGGTGAAGTTTAGCTCCCGGCTCCCCGCGCCTTTCATGCTCAAAGACCTGGTCCACCGTAACGCGATGGCCATCATCTTTTCAGCCAAGAACACCCCCGAGGTGTCACTCGACGTATTCGAGATTGAAGAGATCAGTGACAACCTGTACCGCGTCCGGACGCGCCTTCACAATGCCAAGGCAATTCCAACCATGAGTTCACTGTCGCAGAAGCATAAGCTGTATCCAAAAGACATGCTGACCGTATCGGGTACGAATGCCACGGTCCTGGCAGGAGGCACATTGAACGACGTTCATCGAGACAACGTTACCTACAAGGAGCATCGCCCCGAGTTGCAATTCCTGGTCGTCCCTGGATTCGGAAAAGTGGAGCACCAGTTTCTCATATCGGGACAGGGGTCAGTCGAAGTCAATTACAGCTCTCGATGGGCCGGAAAGATCTCAAAGACAGTCGAGTTGAATTGATCAGGCCAGTTGTCCCTTAACATCCTGTGGACCGGATTCTGCGAACGGGGAGCGAGCTTGCTTTCGTTTGCTTCCTAAATCACTCAGCGTCCGTGAGCATTTGGCCTGGTTTTACATCAGTTTGAGACGATCACCTTTATCTGGGAAGGTGCGACGACCAAACCTGCGGGCGCGTTTGCGCTGACGCCGTTTTGTCCGGTCATCGACGTCAGGTGGATGCAGGGTTGACCTTCGACCTTTACCTTTGAACTGCCTGTTTTGAAGCTCGCCTCACCCATGTTCATTCCAGAAACGACGCCACCGGCTGAACCAGCTTCGTCACCCATCGTGCGGGGAATCTTGGATTTCAAGGTAACGACCTCCTTACCCACGAACTTCACTTTCACTGAGGTGTTCTGGGCCTGAATGAGCATTCCGGTGTTCGGGTAGGGAACCGGTACCGGCTGGGCCGGAGGTGACGGGGTCAGACACGTATCCGGCGTGGCAAAACACTGGCCGCCTCCCTTGGTTGCACCTGGAAATATCGCTGCCATGGAATTAACCTCCAATCAACCGAGATGAATCTGTTCGGCCTTGATCTTGTAGTCCTGTTCCGCCTTGACGAAGGCCTTCTTCGCCTTGAAATGAAACGTTGAAGCCACCAGTGTCCTCATCCGTCCCGTTCTCAACTGACTCAATTGCTCGACAGTACGATAAACATCCTTGGCCTTCTCGACAATTGAGCGTGCTGTGGTTTCGAGTCTGTCTGCAGTCAACCTGATTCTGGACTTGCCGATCATCGCGACGGTTTCACCTTCGAACTGGATTTCCCGGCCGGCTTTGAATCTCATATTTCCCCGCTGGGCCATGAACTCCAGGTCACCCGATTCCACATTCACACGGGCAACACGATTCTCCTCATCGTATTCGAAAAGCAGCTCCTGCTTCTCGGAGAAGAGCTGAAGAGTTTCAGCACCCGGTTCACCCGAGGCTTGGGCATAAGACCCTTTCTCCAGAGCAACACGATTGTCTGCACTTACCAGCATCTTTTTTGCACTCAAGATCCCGATTACATACCAATCAGCCGAATGCTCCCCAATCACAAGGACCGAGTCCCCCCAACTGAGTTCAGGAGTACTTGGGATCGCTAAACTGGCCCATATTTCAGTCGGAGATTCGGCCAAGTGAAGCCGCACCCGTCGAGCTTTGTCATCGACTTCCAGAACACGGGCCGGTCCCAAATGGCTAGATCCGGTCATCCAGTCTCTCTTCTCAGCAAGAATCGACATGATATTCCTCCTCTATTGATCCTCAGGCGGTCTGGGCGGGTTCCAGTCTTCCGCCTCCGCTCGGTCTTTATCCGTGTGTTGCACAAGTTTCAGGTTGGTCTTCTTCCAACGGGTCCCCCGGTCATCAATTCGATGCAGGGTCGACTGGAGTAGATTTGCTCCGGAAAAATCGGCTCCCCCAAGGGCCGCGTGAGAGAAATCGGCGTAAGGTATTTCCGCATCTTCGAACCGGGTCCCTTCACAATCCGCCTCGTTGAATAGGGCACGATCCAGCCGAGTTCCGGAAAGATCAGCCCTCTTGAGATCTGCTTTCACAAAGCAGGAGCAGCCTAGATCCGCTTCCCGAAGATCGGCCTCCTCGAGGTTGGCCCCAGTAAAATCAGCAGTCCTGCAGAGAGCGTTTCTCATCGTGCAACCCGACAAGTTCGCCTGGCGAAAGGTGACCTGGGTGCAGTTGGACCGGTCGAGGTTGGTCCCACTGAGATTGGCGCCCTCCAGGTCAGAGTCTGTGAAATCGCAGCCGGACAGATCTTTCTCGATCAGTGTGACCCCCCTCAGGCTGCAGAGGTTGAAACTCGTTCCCTCAATTCGAGCGCTGGTCAGGTCCGCCCCATCCAGGCTTGTTTGTATGAGTTTCGCAGAGCGCAGGTCGATCTCGCCGATCGTGCTTCCGCTCAGGTCACAGTAGTCGAGAGTTGCCCCCTCAAAAACGGCCCCTGAGAGATTCGAGTACGACATCAAAGTGTCTTTCAGTATTGCCTCAGTGAAAATGGTTTGTTTCAGAGAGGCCTCAGACAAATCTGCGTCGGTCAAATCGCAACCTGAGAGATTTGCTGCGGTCAGTTGCCCTCCATTGAAGTCCGCCTCTCGTAGGTCGTTTCCGCTCAGATCGACTCCTTCCATCTCACACTGTCTGAAGACATTGCCCCTGATCTGGGCCTCGCTCAATAACGCGTGGCTAAGCTTTGTCGCGAGGAATTCCGCTCCCAGAAGGTTACAGCTGGATAGGTTGGCTCGCTCGAGAACTGACTCAAGGAACCTAGCGCCCTTCAGATCGGAGCCTTTCAAGTTCGCACCAGCCAAGCTCGATTCGGTGATCTCGGCTTCTGTCAAGCAGCAATTCGATAGGTCGGTCTCAGGAAGTTCAGATTTGACGAATCGGGTGCGGCTGAGGTCCGCCTCGGCGAGGACTGCTGCCGTGAGATTGGAACTCGAAAACTCTGCGTTCGCCAGCTTAGCGGCCGACAGGTCACAACTTTTCAGGTCTGACCGAACGAATACCGCTTCCGTAAGGTTGCCTCCTTTGAAGTCTCTCCCTTCCATTCGGCATCGTTCAAAGAGACAGTTGGGTAGATCAGTAGGGAGATTGAGCACTTCTACAAGGTCGATTTCTGAGACTCGAACACGACTCCACGTTGCCCGCTCAAAGTCG
The DNA here is from genome assembly GCA_030614585.1 of Acidobacteriota bacterium. Lineage (GTDB taxonomy): Bacteria > Acidobacteriota > UBA6911 > RPQK01 > JAPXNP01 > JAUWTT01. Next base: position 3,676 of record JAUWTT010000219.1, on the reverse strand, counting down.
GTGCTGGACATCTTGCATGTGGCAAATTCGGTGTCTTCAAGAATCGAGCCCAGGAACTTTGAAGATTCCAGCTCGGCTTCGATGAACCTTGTCTTGCGAAGTTGTGCCCGGCTAAAGTCTGCACCCGACAGGGAGGTGCCTTCGAAGGTCACCTTGCCGAGGTCCGCTTCCACAAACACGGCATCGTCGAGCCGAATTCCCTCGAACTTGGTACCCGTGAGTGAAGCCCCCGAGAAATCGGCGGAGGACATGCTACCTTCGCCCAACCAAAAATCGTCCTCAGATATCCCAAAGTCCTCCATGTCGAAGTTCAGAGATTTGTAATCTATTGTGGAAGGGTCCTGTTTGGCGAGTTCCAGCAGTCGCGGAGAAAATTCGATTTCACTCGGATCCCCCTTGAACATCATTTCGACAGTGGCACTCGAACTGCGGAGGTTTGCACCGGTGAAACTGGCCTCACGACACGGTGTATTCACCAGCTTGGCGCCGGTCAGGTCTGCACGCGCCAGGTTGGCCCTGGTCAGGTCCGCTTCATTCAGTTGCGAATGTGCTAGCCGGGCTCCTTCCAAATTGGCACTTTTAAGACTTGTCTTGACAATTGTGGCGCGTTCCAAATTGACGCCGGTTAGGTCTGCTCCTGAAAGATCCAGGCCGAGAAGCCTGACACCGGAGAGAGACTCTCCCAATTTAGCCTTTGCCTGCACTTCTTCGGCACTGACCAACTGTTTTCCGAAATTCTTAGCTTCTTCGATCAGTTCCTTGATGTCGATTCCCTCAAAATCGAGATCCGTGAAATCAGGCATTCAGTTTAGTCCTCTTCAGGTTTGCACCCTCAAGTCTTGTTCCCGCCAGGATGGCCTCGAGGAACTCGGCTCCGTAGAGATTTGAGCCACTCAGATCTGTATCAGTAAGATCGGCCTTCTCCAAGCTTCCCTCGAACAGGTTCATTTGGATGAGGTCTGCTCGCCTCAGGTTGGCCTTCCTAAACCGGCTGTACTTCATGTCGGCAGCGTAGAGATTGGCTCCCTCGAGTGATGCCTTGGCGAAATCGGCTCCTTCCATCTTGCAGAAGGAGAAATCGGCTTCCATCAACTGCGCATCGTGCCAGATGGATTCTGAGCCCTGGGCCTTTCGGAAAGAGGCGTGAGAAAAATCGCATCCCTCTGACGCACGCAGTGCAGTCAGATTGGCTTCAGAGAAGTCAGACCTGGGCGCAACCACTCCTTCAACGGATGCCCCACTGAGGTTGGCACCACGAAAATCGGCCTCGCCAAGTATGCATCTGGACAGGTCTGCGCCATTTAGGTCTGCGGCTTTGAAGCTGGCTCCAGACAAATCCGCCCCACTGAAGTAAGCGTCCTTCGCTTGGGCCCCATCGAGAACGGTTCCAGACATCTTCGCCTCCTCGAAGACGGCATCTGTGAGTTCGGCACCGCGCAAAACCGCCTCGTTCAATTCGCCTTGGGTTACATTCGCCTCTTTTAGGCAAGCCTTTTCCAGGTTGGCTTTCGAGAGGTTGGCACCTGACAGATTCGCACCAGCTAGATTGCATTTCCTGAGGTCTGAGCCGCTCAGGTCTGCATCGGTGAGGTTAGAAGCCCCGAGATCAGCACCACCGAGATTCGCACCGCTGAATACAGCTCTGGAGAAGTCAATGTCCTTTAATTGCAATTCCGAAAGGTCAAGGTTCCGCAAGTCTTCCCCGGCAAAGGACTCGCGCCGAGCCGCCCGTTCTTGGACGGTCTCTCTTGTCAAACGAGCTGGTTCCTCTTGGACAGCCTGCTCCTCCGGGACGGGTTCCGGATCTTTTGAAGGCGAGTACTGCTTGACCTTCTCCATATACTTCCGGGAATGATTGATCAGGGGTGTCAGATCTTCTGGATCGATTCCCATGTTTGGCATCAGAGCAGCCAGCATCGTCCAGGTCCGAGAGAACGCAGGGTCTCGCATCAGGTTGTTCGTAAGGCCCAATTCCTTCAGAAGGCGGGCCTGTTCCGCTTTTGCTTTCTCACTTAGGGGAGGGAGATTCTCGATATCGACACCCATCTTGTCCATATCGCCTTTGAGCTGGGACTCAAGTCGCTGTTTCTCGCGTTCTCTGGACTTCTGGGGATCGGTAAGCTGATCGATAATTCTGGTTTGTTGGTCTCTAGTCTTCTTCAGCATTTCCGGCGGAAGATTGTCAAGGTTGATGCCGAGCTGCGCCAGTAGAGCCGAGCTCTGTTTTTCGAGCCTCTTTCTCAGCTCCCTCTTCTTGCTTTCTGTCTTTTCTGCGGTTTCCTTATCGCTTGGAGCGGCTGGGTCCCCTGTTAGCTCTTCTGCAGACTTACTTTCCTGCAACGAAGCGGGCTCAGGGACTGGCTCGGCTTCTTCAGGGCCGGATCCCCAGCTCTGTTCATACTGCGCCAGACCCTTAGTATAGAGATTCTGGCACTCTTCGACTGACTGGGAGGGTTGATCCAGAGACTCAGACATGATGAAGGTGCGCTGGATCTCTTCGTACTCCTCCGAGAGCACGTCAGTCCAACCGCGCCAGACCAGCACCAACTGTTCGGCCTCCATGTCCACCCAGAGGGTGTCCAGGTTCATGGCGACTTCCCTAAAGGCTCCTTCAGAGTCATCCGTCTCCGCTCTTTGACTGACGAAACATCGAACTCTTATGCCGGGCAACTGACAGTGGTAGTTGGGATGCTTCGGGTGAAGGTTCTCAAAGTACAGAGCTTCATCACCACGGAGATAGCCTTCGACCTGCATGTCCGGGGGGGCTGCGTTGAAGTGGGTCCAGTCAAGATCCTCGGGGAACCAGGGCCACCTTTCTTTCAGGTATTTACCCTTGTATGTCCCCATCTTGTAGTGCCGCTGTTGCCACGTTCGGCCCAGGGGCCCGAATCCTGCAGGCTCTGGACGGCTTCTCGGTGAGTCGGCCAAAGCCTGTGGGTCCTCTATATTGGGCGCCGGCCGGACCTTCCGTCCTGTCTCGTCTTCTACTTTTCCAAGGCCCTTCCCGATCGGGTTTTTGTCGTATCCAGATCCGCCGAAGCTGTACTCGTAGCGCAGGTCCATCTGCGTAAATGGTTCTGGGTCTGTCAAAGTCCACATTCTCAGAACGTTCCGTTTCCAGTAACGATTTCCGAACACAGCCAGCGACTTGGAGTGATCTCCTACTTGGAAAGTCGCCTGACACGCCGGTCCGGGATCTCCGCCTGGCGTATGGCATTTACCGGCTAGAAGAAGATCTGAGCGAGGCTTGAACCAGGCGAAATCCGACTCGTACCGAGTGCTTCCGGACATCTCGCCGTTGTCCGGGTGGTGCTCATCACCGGTCGGAAAGAACTGTTTCTTGGATGGTTCGGCCTTTCCTCCAGGAGCCAAAGCGAACGTACCCTTGACGAGTAGCGTCAGTGAATGATCGGGAAATGGAAGTCTGCCGGAGATTGGAGCAAAGCTATATGAAGTCTGGTTTATTACTTCCAATATCTACCTCCGGGAGGGGCAGAAGCCTTCCCGATTGCACCATCTGAAGACCTGTCTCGAGCGATGATCAGCCCAGGTCTTTGATGTTCTTTGTTTCAAAGATTCCCTTTGTGGCACTGACTTTTTTAGCCTTAAACTCAATCTGATGAGAACCATCAATGCTGACACCTCGGCCTTCAATACCGACCGCTTTTTCAGCCTT
>JAUWTT010000438.1 GCA_030614585.1 Acidobacteriota bacterium | reverse complement strand
TTGGAGTGCGGCAGCCATAGCTGACGCATACCCTTAGCAATTTTAAGGGCACAATTAGCCAAAGCTTCAGCTAGGGATGCGGCAATCCAAATTTAAAGCCTTGACCCTTGTGTCATTGGTGAGCATTTCTCTGCGTTGTGTCAAACAAAAAAAGGGGAGCCGGATTCGGCTCCCCTTTTACGTTAACTTACGTCAACGATTTGTCTGCGTTCTTCTAGAAGATGAACTTGAGCGCAAGCTGGATCTCGCGCGGATCAAACGAATTATTTGATTTACCGAAGAACGTAGAGTTAAGCTGTGAGGTAGGCAGATACAGGTTCACACGGTTGAACAGGTTGAAGAACTCCGCTCTGAATTGAAGTCGAGACTCTTCACTGATGAAACCCATCGCAAAGTTCTTGTAGAGACCCATGTTGACAGTCCAGAAATTCGGTCCCTTGTAAACATTCTTTCCGATTGTCCCGCTATATCCAGCTTCCGGAATCGGAAAATCGTCAACCTCCATCACGCCCGCGATCCAATCCTTGGTGGTTGGGCCACCCAGATCATGTCCATAACTCGGTGCATCCGGTCGGTCGTTTCTGGTCCCGTCCTTGTTATAGTCGGCAGACCTGCCCGTAGTGTACGAGGAAAAAGGCAGTCCAGTCTGGATTGGAAAAGTACCGGTCAGCTGCCAACCGCCCAGGATCTGGCCCAGAGCACCCTGCTGGTCTCTCCTGAAAGGGATCTCCCAGAGGAAGTTGCTTACAAACCTCTGGCGGATGTCAAAGTTCGACCGGCCGTAGTCCAAACGAACATTCAACGCGTCAGAGAGAAAGATGTCCGAACCTGTGTCGTTTCCTCCACTGCCAAACACATCAGAGTTGTGGTCCAGCGCATGCCCGAACGTGTATGCAAATTGGAAGGATAGACCCTGGGTCATCCTCTTCGCCAGCTGCATATTGAATCCGTGGTAGTTGGAGGTGATTCGATTCTGCCTGAGGTTGAAGGAGTGGAACGACTGATGGTAACGGTTCAGGCCGTTATCGCCTTCAAAATCTCCAAACTCATTCGCCCAGCCGACCAAGTCGCCGGCGAATCGATTGGGGTTCCCGATGAATCCCAGTTTCTTTCCATAAGTTGCCTGAAAATTGACCTCGAGAACCATTTCCCACGGCAGCTCTCGCTGGACTCCGAGGAACAAGTTGTGAACGTACGTATCTCTGATGTTCGGATCCAGGACGCGAAGATTCAAGCGTTGACCTTCAACGCCACCAAACTCGTCAAAATCAAACGTATCAACGACCTTGATTCCGCGAAATCCACCGAAGATGTCTCCCCCGGGGCCCAGCAGCGGGAAGTCAGAAGTGTCATCACCGAAGAAGACGCTGGACAAGGCGGCCAACCCGAAGAACGGTGGGTTGAAACGAGAGTTAGCGCCGACGTTAAAGAAGATCTTGTCGTAGCTGACCCCGTAACCACCTCGAAGGGAGGTGGTGCTGTCTCCAAGCACATCCCAGGCAAATCCGAAGCGAGGTGCGAAATTGTTGAGATCCTTGTTGTAAAGTTCTTCAACAGGTCCCACAACCGCCGTTGACACTCGTTCGAAATAGTCGTTGCCCGTCGGGAATGTCATTCCACTGAGCGCGCCTTCTGTCTCGGTTGTTGGTCCGAAGTAGTCCCAACGGACACCCAGGTTGAGGGTCAGTCGAGAACTGACTTTCCAGTCATCCTGAAGGAACACTCCAACCTCCGTGCTCCGAAACTGCCGTGGGGTACCCGCCAGTGTTCCGTCCCTCGGATCGATGCCGGCGGAAATGTAGTACGGTGAATCCATGGCCATATCGAACAGTCCGCTATAGAGAAGCAGTGGCCTGGTTGTGTTCCCGAAGTCACTGTTCTCGTGAGGCGTCCTAACGTCCCCACCGGCTCGCAGGAAGTGATCGCCAATGTTAAACGAGACGATGTCCGAAAACTGCATCGTATCTCGGGTAAAGAGCTGGGGTTCACCCAGGAACCCTCCGATCGTATTGCTGACACTTCCGTAACCACCCGTGAAATAGTTCATGGGGATATGAGGCGTTTCCACAAGGAAATCCGTGGTTCCAGAAATGTACCCAAAGCGGAATTCGTTCAATGTCGTCGGTGTGAAGGCGTAGGTTGCAGAGATGTTCAGGCTGAGCTGGTCATAGTTGATCAGGTCGCCGCCTCCGTTCGGACGAGCGAAAAACAGGTCCGTCTGATTACCGCTGTTGGTGTCGAAACGCCCAAATAACTGAAGCTTCTCACTGGCGGCGTAGTCGACACGTACATAGTACTGGTTCGCTTTATCAGTGTCGGCGCCTGAGGCACTGGCAAGCCCTTTCACCGGAAGGTCGGCGGGCCATTGGCTCAGGTCACAGAAGTAGCAAAAGCCGCCCCCATCAATGATATCTTGAACAGTCTCAATCTCACTGGTAGGGGCTTGAGCCGGGATTTCGCTGAAGATCTGTGCTGCGGTACTGCCTGGGAAGTTTTGGGACACATATTGCCTGAACTCAGGCGTTTCCACGCGAGTCTGAGCTGTCTGTCCTCGAGTCTCCCGGAAACCTTCATAACCCCCGAAGAAGAACAGCTTGTCCTTGACGACCGGGCCACCAAAGGTGAAGCCGAACTGATGCCACTTCAATGGTGACTTGTCTTTCTCACCCGTTGTCTCGTCGTAGTGAGCAAACACATCAGCCGCATCGAAAGCATCGTTGCGATGAAAGTAGTAGGCAGTCCCGTGATACTGGTTGGTTCCCGATTTTGTGACAACGTTAACCACAGAACCACTGTGCGTTCCGTATTCTGCGGAAAAGTTGTTTCTGATCAGTCGGAACTCCTGCACCGAGTCGACGCTTGGAGTAACCGTTGGGGCGCCGCTAATGCCGTCATTGGTGTTGTGAGCGCCGTCCAGCGTATAGTTGTTTCCACGTGCGCGGGTACCGGCAGCCATGAAGGTTGCTCCGCCCGACTGGGCCACGGATTCCATGGCCGGAACAACACCTGGTGCGACGAGGGCCAGAGCGTAGACGTTACGCCCGTTAAGAGGCAAGTCTGTGATTTGTTCGCTGGTGACGAGCGTTGACGGCTGAGAATCGACCGTATTAACCGCTGTAGAAAGGCTGGTAACGGTAAGCGTTTCCGTGATGTCACCAAGCTCCAGCGTAGCATCTAGTCTGTCAATCTTTCCTACGCTGATGTCGTTGTCCGCACTCACCAGTCGCTTAAAGCCGGTAAGCTCGAACCGCACCTCGTAGGCCCCCGAATTGAGGTTGGTGACCGTGTATCTCCCTTGATCATTGGTGATCGCGGTCCGGGTTACGTTTGTCTCCTGGTTGCGGATCGTAACCTCAACGCCAGGCATGACGCCTCCGGTCACATCCGTGACAGTGCCTGTGATTCCACCCGTTTTCACCTGAGCAAAAACGGTTGGAACCAGGATGAGGACTGCCAAAACTAGGAGAGCACTCCTAAGAATCGGTTTCATGAAAAACCTCCCCTGATTTGTGGTTTTTCCACTTCAGTTTAACTCTCCGAAAATCCTTCGGAGAAACCCCAATACAACCTCAACATTATCAGGCGGTTCTGACGAAAGGCCTGATTCTCACTGAGGTCATTCCAAAACCCCTAACTTCCGAACCTGGGGAGTATAGGACGTAATTCTGCCTTGGTGGCAGTGTTCGCAAACCTCCCCTGGCTGAGAACGCACACTCTTTAACAACAAAAGTTGTAAGGCACGAACTATACCACGCAAAGGCGGGGTCTTGGCAAGTCATTGATAGGCGAGGGACTTAGGCAAGATGCCGGCGTTCTCGATCCGCGCCAGGCGGTGGAGAGGTTGTCCAAACTTTTGGATTGAATCCAAATTTGTGGATCACTCAGGCTTTCTAAAGAAGTTCTGCCGGTGCATCGGGGTGAGTCGCCCAGTTCCTCGGGAAGTGCTCTCCTTAGACTCTTGGAGCCTGTTGCACAAACAGGCTCCGCACTCAGGTGTCAAGCGGAATTGAGGGATGGCTTTTTGGCCTGACAGCGAATCTCCTGCACCCCTTCAGGGCTCGCATTGCTATGGGTTCCTATACTTGGGGTTCCGCTCCACCCCAGGCTACTGCCCTACGCACCTTCGGTGCTCCCGCCATTTCCACTCTTGGCCTATCACAGGTCACTTTGTGAGCAGCCAAGCGAGCTTGGAAATTCACCCCGGGGCCTTGGAGACTGTCTCAAAACTCGAAAACACTTAAGGAATGTCCCGTCGCGCCGCTCCGGGCGCTGTTACCGGGAGTCGAACCACAAAATGTGCAAACCACTGCACACTTCGCCCGGGGGGTCAGAGGCCCGCGCGGGGGGACGGG
>JAUWTT010000245.1 GCA_030614585.1 Acidobacteriota bacterium | reverse complement strand
CCCTGGTCAGAGGCAGTAATAGTCACCGTTCCATAGGGGGGCTCTTAGGGAGTAGTGGAGTCCTGCAGCGCTTCTTCGACAAGTTCGTACGTCTTTGCCAGAGCCTGATCCAGGTGCTGAGGATTATTTCCTCCGGCCTCGGCCATATCAGCTTTTCCGCCGCCGCCGCCTTCTACAACGCGGGCGATGGGTCCAACCAGCTTATCGGCCCGGAGGCGGTCGGTCAGATCCTTGGAAACCATTACTACCAGACTGACTCTTCCATTTTGGGGCGAACCGAGCACCACGACACCCGACTTAAGCTTGTTCTGGATTTGATCGGCAAGCTGTCTCAGAGTGTTCCGATCCGCGTTGGGTACCACTTGGGTGACCACGTTGACCCCACAGATCTCCCGAGCCGAGTCGGTTGCGTCGGCACTGTCTTTTCTGGCCAGTTCGAGTTGAAGCCTGTCGATCTCACGGTTTGCCTCTTTGACATCCGCCAGCAACCTTTCCACGGCAGGTTCAACCTGATCGCGCCCTACGCGGAGTCGCTGAGAAACCGTTTGCAGCAGAACTTCGTCATCGAGGAAACGGGTGACAGCCGTAGCACCTGTAACCGCCTCGATACGACGCACTCCGGAGGAGATACTGCCTTCGGAGATGACCTTGAAGAGCGCGATATCTCCAGTCCGATCTACGTGTGTACCCCCACATAGTTCTGTGCTGTAGCCAGGAATGATCACCACACGAACTTGCTGATCATACTTTTCACCAAAAAGAGCCGTGGCGCCTCCCTGGATTGCCGTATCCAGGTCCTTGATCTCGGTCGTCACGCTGATATTCTCACGAATCTTCTCGTTCACGCGGCTTTCGATCTGACGAATCTCCCAGGGTGAGAGGGCTTTGTAGTGAGTGAAATCGAAGCGTAAGCGATCCGGATCCACCAAAGAACCTGCCTGTTTGACGTGCTCGCCCAAGGTCTCACGCAGGGCAGCATGCAGAAGATGCGTCGCGGTATGGTTACTAATGGTCGGATAACGATGATCCGGGTAGACTTCAGAGGTCACCTGGTCTCCCTCGCTCAATTCGCCGTGCTGGACTGTCACTCGGTGCAGCCGAAGACCCGAAACGGGACTGACTACATCGGATACTTCGGCTCGAACCCGTTCATTTTGCATGATTCCTCTATCGGCAATCTGACCTCCAGCCTCTGCATAGAAGGGAGTCCGGTCCAGAACGACTTCGCCTTCCTGGCCTTCTTTGAGCGAGTCAACTTCCACGCCATCCTTAACCACGGCCAAAACCCTGCCGGCTACATCACTGATCGATGTATAACCCGTAAACTCAGTTTCATAGTCGTGCCCGGCAAGTTCCTTGTCTATCGGCCGGATGGTGGTTTCTCCACCCTTCCAACTGGCTCGGGCACGCTGACGCTGTATCTCGAGCTCTCTCTGGAAGCCATCCTCATCAACCTGCAGACCTTTTTCTTCCGAGATTTCGGCGGCAAGTTCAAAAGGGAAGCCGAATGTATCGTAGAGTTTGAACAGTTCTTCGCCCGGGAGGACTGATTCACCACGAGATCTGACACCGGAAATGACTTTCTCCAACAATGTGAGCCCCTGGCTCAAGGTCGAACTGAACTGCTCCTCTTCATTTCGGACGATCTGAGCCGCGTACTCCCGACTCTTTCCCAATTCTGGATACCCCTTACGCATCAATTCGGCGACAAGTGAGGTGAGCGTGAAGATGAAAGGCTCATCCTTTCCCAGCATCTTCGCGTGCCGAATGGCTCGCCGGAGGATCTTCCGGAGAACGTAGTTGCGTCCCTCGTTCCCGGGTACCACCCCATCGTCTATTAAGAACATCGCTGCCCTGGAATGATCTGCCAGTATTCTGAGGCTGACGTCTTGAGAATCAACAACACCATATTCCGTATCAGTCAGCCGGCTCGCCTCTTCGATCAACGGCTTGAACAGATCTGTCTCATAATTGCTGGAAACTCCCTGAATAACGGAGGTGATCCTCTCGAGGCCCATTCCGGTGTCAATGGACGGAGAAGGGAGTGGCGTCAATTCTCCACTTGAATCCCGGTTGTATTGCATGAAAACCAGATTCCAAATCTCGACCCAGCGGTCAGATTCGACGCCAAACGGAGTTTCGGTATCTCCGATCCGTTCTCCCATGTCGTAGTGAAGTTCCGAGCAGGGGCCGCAAGGACCCGTTTCGCCCATGGACCAGAAGTTTTCCTTCGCATCGCATCGAAACAGCCTGTCCTGTGGGATGCCAATGTTGTTCTGCCAGATTGCATATGCCTCATCGTCGTCTTCGAAAACTGTCACGATGAGCCGGGCGCTTTCGATTCCGTAAACCTCTGTGCAGAGTTCCCAGGCGAATTCTATGGCCTCTCGCTTGAAATAGTCACCAAAGGAGAAGTTGCCCAACATTTCAAAGAAGGTATGGTGGCGAGGGGTTCGTCCCACAGTCTCCAAATCGTTGTGCTTGCCGCTGACGCGCATGCACTTCTGACTGCTGGTGGCCCTCGAGTAGGCTCGTTTGTCCAGTCCGAGGAAGACATCCTTGAACTGATTCATCCCAGCGTTGGTGAAGAGCAGGGTAGGGTCGTTCTTCGGGACGAGCGAGCCACTATTGACTCTTTGGTGGCCCTTTTCTTCGAAGTATCTGAGAAACGTCTCCCTGATTTCATTAGAGCTTTTCATTGTCTTTCCGAACTTTTCTTAACCCGTACTTCTCACAAATTGGCTACTGCGGCGGTGGATCTATCCCCGCCTTCGGCGGCCCTTGTTCGAACCGAATGATCACTATTAGCCGCTACGGTCAGGGCCTGACTGCGTTCTGCCCTGTCGGCTTTCTCGACGCCCGTCGCCGGCGGGCGACTGCGAGGGCCTCATTCGCGAGGCCTTGTCAGGATAGCATCTCCACCGCCTCGCTACGCAACCTCGTGAGAAATTCGGGTTCAGGACCAACAGGCGGTCGAAAGCGTCACCAGCTAATTTCCTTAAAGTGCTCCTGGAGTCCGGTACGAACCTGCTCCGAGGAGTAGCCCAGCCGGACACAGTGATCATACAGTTTCTTAAGCTGAGAGATTGATTCGGGAGGTCCCGAGCTCTTAATCCAGGCCTGGGTAACCTGTTGAAAGCTCTGTGCTTCAGGGCACTCTTTATCCAGCTTTCCCAGCGTGAGCTCCACTATTCTAGCATTGAGCCCGAGCCTGGTTAAGTCTTGCACTATCCGGTGGTTACCCCAGCGACGAACCTCTCGCCTGAACTTAGCTCTCCGATAGGCGTACTCTTCATCGTTCAGGTAGCCCAGCTCCTGGAGCCGAGTGACGATATTGTCGACCTCCTCCCGGTCTTCTCGCCTCTGAAGCTTCCTGCGCAGTTCTTCCGAACCGTAGGAGCGGCGGGAGAGGAGTCGGATCGCGTAGTCGTACGTTGAGGAACTCAAACCGATTCTGAGGCGCCCACAATGCCCTTCATCTTCAGTCTCAGATCCGCAGGTGAAGTGGCGTACTTGAGCGCATCCTCTGCCGATATCAAGTCGTTCTGATAGTGCTTCAGAATTGAGGTATCGAAGGTCTGCATGCCGTAAGTCGACTGGCCTTCCTCCATGGCGCCTCGGATCTCTTTAGTGCGTTCGGCTTGTATGATCAGGGATTGAACCTGCTCGGTACTGCGGAGGACCTCAACCGCGGGAAGCCGGTGTCCCGAAACAGAGCTGCGGATCAGCCTCATCGAGATTACAGCGTTCAGGGCCGAAGACAACTGGATGCGGACATCACGCTGCTGGTCCACAGGAAACAGTGAGACGATGCGGTCCACAGTCGTGATTGCGTCTGTCGTGTGCAGTGTGCTCAACACCAAATGCCCGGTCTGAGCCGCCTGCAGCGCTGTGCGTACAGTCTCCAGGTCTCTCATCTCCCCGACCATGATCACATCGGGATCCTGCCTCATCGCAGAGCGTAACCCGGATGCGAAATCCGTCGTATCATTGCCAACTTCACGCTGCGAGATGATCGCCTTATCATCCTCGAATAGGAATTCAATCGGATCTTCGATCGTCAGGATATGACAACTCTGCGATTCGTTCAGGTGGCGGACCATCGCCGCGAGAGTCGTGGTTTTGCCGCTGCCGGTGATGCCGGTTACGAGAACGAGGCCTCGGAGAGTCTCGATGATCTCGACCAGAACCGGTGGCAGGTTGAGGCTTTCGAAGTTCGAGACAGCAGTTGGAATGAGGCGGAATGACATCGACACTGCGCCCCGCTGTTGAAAGACGGCGAGCCTGAACCTTCCGACGTTCTTGACTCCAAAGGATAAATCCACCTCAGACTCCCTGACAAAGATCTCCTGCTGCCGCGGGTTGAGAATCTCTTTTGCCAGCCGTGCGGTGTCTTCGTTCTTCAGTATTTCGTATTCGGTCAGGGGGCTCAACTCTCCTTCGACTCGAATGAAAGGATGGTTATGGACCTTCAAATGAATATCAGAAGCTCCCTTGTTGGTAACCTCAGACAGTAACTTCTTTAGTTCGATCATAAGCTTATTCTCTAGCCAGTGTTCTTTGACGGCTGGTACCGTCCCTCGACGGTTGGTGCCGTCCCTTGACGGTTTGGTACCGTCCCGCGACGGCTGGTACCGTCCCGCGACGGTTTGGGTTGCCTTCAGAGGTGTGTCAGGCTATTGACTGACGGCTTTCTCCTTGTACACAGGTGTCAGCCAACCAAACCGGTCCTCTTCCTGCCCTTCAACATAGTCAAAGAAACGCTTTTGCAAGGCCTCAGTCACGGGACCCCTTCGCCCCTCTCCGACGGTAATCCGGTCGACAGAGCGAATTGGAGTGATCTCGGCTGCGGTTCCTGTAAAAAACAATTCGTCCGCGAGGTAAAGCATCTCACGTGGCATTGAATGCTCAAGGACTGAGTAGCCCATTTCGCGGGCCAGGGTCACAACACTGTGTCTCGTGATCCCGGGCAAGATCGCACTGCTAACCGGGGTTGTCCAGATCTCCTCTCCAGTTACAATAAACAGATTCTCACCGCTTCCCTCGCTGACAAATCCCTGGGTGTCAAGCGCGATACCCTCAGCAAAACCGTTCACAACTGCCTCCATCTTCACAAGGGCACTGTTCAGGTAATTGCCGGTCGCCTTGGCCATGCTGGGGAAGGTGTTAGGAGCGGCGCGATTCCAACTCGAAACACAGACGTCTACGCCTTGCTCGATGGCCTCATCTCCCAGGTATTTACCCCACTCCCAGACCAGAATGTAGCACTCAACCGGATTCGCCAATGGATTCACCCCCATGGGGCCAACGCCACGAAAGACCACGGGGCGGATATAGCAGTGCTCGAGATCGTTGGCGCGAATCGTCTCCAAAGCAGCGTCCTCCAGTTCACTTGCGCTGAAAGGAATGTCGATCCTGTGAATCTTGGCGGAGTTCAAGAGGCGATTCAGATGTTCGGAAAGCCGGAAAACTTCGGACCCCCTTTTAGTCTTATAACAGCGTATACCTTCAAACACTCCTGTACCGTAGTGAAGCGCGTGGGCAGTTACGTGAACCGTCGCTTCATGCCAGGGTTTGAGTCGCCCATTGTACCAGACCTCCTTAGCTTTGACCATGAGGTCAGGATAGGACCGAACACTTGGCAAGTCAATGATAACTATCACACTTGCGGATTGGGTCTTGGGTCTTGAGTCTTGAGTCTTGGGAATTGGTGCTTGGGACTTGGGTCTTACTCGAACTGGGGCCGGTAATCGGTAATCGGTAATCGGTGATCGGGGTGATCGGTGATCCGTGACCAGTTTGCTCCAGGACGCTTTCAGGCTGAGCTCGAGGGTTAGGTCTTGGAGTGGTGGAGTGGTGGAGTCTTGGAGTGTTGGAGTGTTGGAAAGAGTATTCTGTTTTTCACAGGCGAGTTGTCAAGTCAGAAATGGAACAAATTGCGAGTGCCAATGCCCCCTTCCCTTTGCGTTCTTTGCGTGAGGTGAATTCTTTTCACGCAAAGCCGCCAAGTTCGCTGAGGGAGAAAAGTATCGAGGATAGATTCGCGATTACGAGCACGAATAAAGATACCAACCCTCGAGACGCAAGACCCAAGACACCTGAAATCTGAGAAGTGCGAAGTGCGAACTCAAGTCCCAAGACGCAAGACCCAAGACCCCCCCTTACGAATCCTTCGGGGCGTAGTATCCTTTTCTGGCGCGAACCCTGAGCTTCTTTTCCTCGGCAGAATTCACTTTGACGTCGATCCTCCGCCAGGCCCCAT
>JAUWTT010000320.1 GCA_030614585.1 Acidobacteriota bacterium | reverse complement strand
GGGCCAGCTCACAAAGCCCCAAGCACAGATACAAGTCTGCATATTTTGGATAATCGCCCAAAACGTTTTCAGCCTGCTCCACGGCAGCATCAAACTCTCCAGCGTACATTGCATAGAGTGCTAGATTACTACGCAGAATCACATTCTTCGGATAGATCTTTGTCGCTTCCCGTGCGGCCTCAAGCGCGGCCGACATCTCCCGCCCCAAGAAATAGGACAAAGCCAAGTTCGAGTGCCCGACAAAATCGGCCGGATACTTATCAATTAGGGCACTCAATTCTTCGACAGCCTTCGGGTAATTACCGACGACGAGGAAATAACCGCCTCGAACCTTGAATCGCTCGCGCTCGGACATGCGATCGATGTTTCGCATGGCAAGCTCGAACTGTTCCTCTGCCTGTTCCAGCTGACCGTTGTTACGATAAACCGCGGCCAAGCCGGCGTAGGCACGCCCAAGCCCTGGCTCTAAGCGGATGGCATCCCGATAACGATCTGCAGCTTCATCCCACTTCCCTTCACCCCAGAACTCCAACCCAGCGGCCAGAGCCTGCGCAGCTTCCAGCGAAGAAGCGGTATACGTCTCTGCGGCTGCTAACTGTATAGATTCCGGGGTCGTATCACCCAGAGTCTTTCGAATCTCTGCCGACAAACTCCCGAGGGACCCCAGTACATCAGCCCTTTTCTCGACTGAGGTTGAAGCGCTTTCGATCTCTTCACCGGTTAGAGCGTCCAGGGCAATAACCGAGACTTCGTATCCGTCTCCATCCGCTTCTATTGCACCCGTAACGATGACGCTTATTCCTTCTCGTTGTGCAACCAGCCGGGAAAGATCCTCATCGAGGCTCTCAGCACCAGGCTGCAGCTGATCCGCAATCTTCCTCGCCGAACCCCGGTTAAAGGTGGTTACAAACGATGCACCTTCAAGACCCGAAGACAGTTGTTCCTCCAAAACCCCATCAAACAATGCGTCCTGGGTTCGGTTATCGAAGTCCGCGATCAGAACAGTCACAGGTTCCCTGGGGCCTTCATCAACCATAACCGCCGGGCTGGAAATAAACTGACGGTACATGGCCCAACCGCCCAGAAGGCAGATCAGCAAGAGCGGTGCAATGATTGCCAGCTTCTTCCAGGTCAGCATTGACGCTTTGCGCTTGATGCTGCGCATCTTCAGGCGGGTCATCATGATGGTCTGACCTGAAAGTTCGCCTTCCTCAAGGTCTTCCAACAATTCGTCAATGGTGGCGTAGCGGGCTGCCTTGTCCCGGGCCATACTTCCCTGGATGATCTTATCCAGGAAGTCGGGGATCTCCGGGTTCAACTGTTTTGCCGGGGTCGGATCCTTCACGGTGCGCTGCATCATGATTTCGTACATCGTGTCGCCCGTGAAAGGCAGCCGGCCTGTAGCCATCTCATAGAGGATGACGCCAAGTGAATAGATGTCCGCCTGAGCGTCAGCAGGCTCTCCTCGTACTTGCTCCGGGGACATGTAATGAGGAGTCCCCATTACGTCGCCAGCCTGCGTGAGACCGGATTTCGCCGTGGAAGTGGCCAGACCGAAGTCCGTTAGGTAGACGTGGTCGCGACTGTCAATCAGGATGTTAGCGGGCTTCAGGTCGCGGTGAATAACCGACTTCTCATGGGCAGCCCGCAGACCTTCTGAAATCTGGCGGAGGATACTGACGATCTTCTCCCTGGGGAGAGCCCCATCCCGCTCCAGAAGGGCGGTCAGTTCCTCTCCATCCACGTACTGCATTGTCAGGAACTTGACACCGTCGCTCTCGCCCAGGTCAAAGACCCGAAGGACGTTACGGTGGGTCACTTCACTCGAAAGCTGGATTTCTCGCTTGAAGCGCTGGACGACCGTCGGCTCGTTGGCCATGTCGGATCGAATGACCTTGAGTGCTGCGTCCCTTTCCAGTTCAGTGTCATATACCTGGTAAACGGCTCCCATTCCTCCGCGGCCCAACATCTTGACAACCTGATAGCGGTTCCCGATCGTCATCCCTTCGAATCCGGCTTCGGGCGCGGGACCTACTCGGGAGGAGACAGGTGAATCTCCAGTGGTTGCGACTGCTTTAGTTACAAGAATCGTGCCGGACCGGGCCATCGATTCAGCATCACCCGGAACCACTTCCTGAAGTTGCTTGAGTACTGAGGACTTCCGTTCGAGATCCTGTCTGGCCGGTTTCACCAGGCTGAACGTCTCAAGGATTCGGGGAATGGACGAATCGACATCCCGCATGGGAATTCCGTTAAATGAAATGAGGGCTGGGACCAGCGGTGTTTCATCCAGGAGACAGGGAATAATCGTCTTTCTCAGGGCTATTGCCGTCGTCCACTCAAATTCTACGAAGTGTGACTCTGCGGAGTTCCGGGACCACAGTAGCAGCAGGAAATCATTTGAAGATATCGCATCGCCGATGGCTTTCGGCCACTGCTGACCGGCGTACAGACTCTCCTGGTCCCGCCAGGGCTTGAGCCCCTGGTCCTTAAGTGCCTGTTCCAGCCTGACGGCAGGTTCCAAGTCTTCCCTTGAATAACTGATGAAGACAGCGGGACTATCCATAACCTGTCAATAAAAGGAAAATCCTCCGATGGTAGGATTCATCTAAAAGCTATTATAATCTCACTTTAGCACATCAGTTAAAAGGTCCATCTCCTCACGGTCTTCTCGATTCTTGCGCATGCCGCCTCGGACCTTCTGACTTCCGGCTTGTTTCGAGCTTCGGATTTCGAGCTTCGAGCTTGGCTGTCGGGGTTTGGGCAACAGACCCTATTGTCAAAATCGAGGTGATTCCTGAAGCGGTTTTACCCATAATGGAGATTGCAGTCACTACCTAAGCGGAGATTCGATGAGCGGAGACAAGCACCAGGCAAAGGAAGGGTCCACCGAGAGTCGAGAAGATCCAGGTCTAGCAGAACTACATGCGGAAGAGATCGAGGATCTGAAGGTATCGATTCAGAACCCTGACTCAGGGTTGGCAGAGTTGCTGACACTGTGGCAGACGCGCGATTCGGAACTGTGGGCGACTCCCGAACCATTCGAGTTGCTGGGTCGCCGGTTCATCAAACTAGGTGAACCTCTTGTCGCCTACGACGTCTTGCGGGCAGGCCGTGAGGTTTCTGCCGAAGATCCGACTCTTCGTCAACTGCTTGCCCTCTCGCTGGCTCGGAGTGGGGTTCAGGATCGAGCGGAAGTCATTCTCTCAGAGTTGATCAGTGAAGGCCACGAGAACGAAGAGATCCTGGGAACTAAAGCCAGAGTCCACAAAGATCTTTGGCAAAACAGTGCGGACCCAGTCGAGAAGCGACGACAACTGGCACTTTCTTACGACTGTTATTCCCAAGCCTACCTCAAGACAGGAGGGTATTGGACCGGCATCAATGCCGCGACAATGGCTTTGATCCTGGGTCGCGAGTCAGTGGCGGCCGACCTGGCACAGCAAGTTCGAACTCAGTGCCTGGGAGCCCTCAAAGAGGCTTCTATAGGAGACCGCTACTGGCCACTCGCGACCCTCGGTGAAGCCGGCCTGATACTGAGGCAATGGTCCGAGGCCGAAATGTGGTACGCGCAGGCGGCGGAATTGGGTAAGGGCCGCTACGGAGACCTCAGCAGCACGCGAAGAAACTTACGACTCCTCGTGGAACACCTCGACATCGATGGAACTCGTTTCGAAAATGGTTTTCAGATTCCGAAGATCCTGGTTTTCACGGGCCACATGATTGATCACCCAAATCGATCGGTTCCACGCTTCCCAAGTCATCTGGAGCCGACTGTTCAGAGAGTGATTGAGCAACGTCTCGATAAGCTGGGTGGAAACATCGGCTATGCCTCGGCAGCCTGCGGCGGCGACATTCTCTTTCTTGAAGCACTTCTGAAGCGTCACGGCGAGATCCATATTGTACTTCCCTTCGAACGAGACAGCTTTGTTAAAGAAAGCATCGACTTCTTACCCGAAGGGAACTGGGCCCAGCGCTTCACCGAGCTCGCTCACAGGGCCGCTGAAGTGGTTGTAGCCTCGGAAGGCCGGTTTCAAGGTGGGGGAATCTCTTTCGAGTATGCCAACCACATGCTCTCTGGGTTGACCTGTATCCGAGCCGATCAGCTCGAGACCGATGCCGTGTTGGTGGCTCTCTGGGATGGTAAATCGGGAGACGGGCCGGGCGGAACCGCGAGCATGATTAAGAGTTGGCAAGCTTCGGGCAAGCAAGCCGAGATCATCAATCTGGCGGAGATCCTCCACTCCGTTTCCCCTGAGTTGGCGTTTCAGGAAAGCGGGCCTCTCAAGGCTTCGACGCCTGCCCCAGCCCCTGGGGCGGAGAGGACGTCAATTCGTAGCTTGCTTTTCGCTGACGTTGTCAACTTTACTGAGCTGGGAGAAGCTGAAATTCCTGCCTTTGTAGAACACTTCCTCGGCGGTGTGGCCCGGTTGATCAAGACCGGGTCGTACTCTCCGGAAGCTCGCAATACTTGGGGCGATGGACTCTACTTTGCGTTTCGGGATACTCGAGCAGCGGGGCTTTTTGCCTTGGATTTGCAGGACTTTGTCCGCAATACCGATTGGGTCGTTAAAGGCCTTCCGAGAGCCTTATCGATTCGGATTGGACTTCATGTCGGACCGGTTCATGGTTTCGTTGATCCTATCACCGAGAAATACACCTACTTCGGTGGCCATGTGGCCCGCACAGCCCGCATTGAACCTATCACTCCGCCCGGAAAGGTGTACGCGAGCCAGGCCTTCGCGGGGTTTGCGACAGCGAGTGGTGTCGATGGTTTCAAGTGTGAGTACGTAGGCCAAACTCCCTTGGCCAAAGGATTTGGTGTGTTTCCGGCGTACCACGTGAGGCGAACGTGAGGGGGCAGGTCTCGAATGGTCTCGGAGTCTCGAGGTATAGAGGTCTTGGGTCGTGAGTCTTGGGTCTCGAATGGTCCTGAGTCTTGGGTCCTGAGGCTTGGTCTTGGCAGGAAGCTTCGTCGCTAGCTTAATCATTAGCTTTGTCGAAGTCCTGGAGGATGAATCGACTGAGTTCACGACAAGGCTCACGACCAGGGGGTTTCGGATATGGGCAGGGTGCCCTCTTGGGCAACACGCCCTTGGGTCTTTGTCGGAAGATGACCTTCCAATTCGTCTCACGCAAAGACGCAAAGAAACGGTTGGGAGAGGAAGGGCAGGGGTAGCGGTGAGGGAAGGCGAACACTACCGCAGTCGCCAACCGGCGCAGTTTTTCGTAGACTGAAAGGGAAAAGCCAGGATTTTGAGCCGGCTCCCCCTAAGAACGCCCGGGGGGGGTATAAATCAGGAGGAGACTCGATGGTAGACAGATCCCCAGAGATTGAGAAGAGTGCATTGTTTCGGGTTCTTCAGGTCAGTCGGAAGATTAGCGCACCAGTCGAGCTTGATGAGATTCTGCAATTGGTGATTGAGGCTGCTGTGGACGTATTGAAT
>JAUWTT010000104.1 GCA_030614585.1 Acidobacteriota bacterium | reverse complement strand
GTTATTCTCCCGGAGAACTCCAGAGAGATACCAGGGAATGGTTCGGCAAAGTCCACCCCGCTGACCGAAGACGCATGAAGAAGTCAGTGATTGCTTTTCTGAGAAGCGAGGAGCAGCACTTCCAGCTGGAGTACCGTATTCTGCACAAGAACGGAGACTATCGCTGGATGCTTACACGCGGCCTCGGTCTCCGAGACACCAGAGGAAAAGTCTATCGCATGGCCGGTTCCCAAACAGATATAACCGACCGGAAACTTCACGACCCGATGACCGGTCTGCCGAACCGAGCACTCTTCATGGATAGGCTGGAGCGCGCACTCGACCGCGGGAGTCGTGACCCGGAGTTTTCCTTTGCGGTACTTGCCCTCAAATCAGATAGCTTCCGGGATGTAACAGACAGTCTCGGGTTCGAAATCGGGAACGAACTCGTTTCCCAGTTCTGCGACCGTCTGCAGGATTGCGTACACACACAGGATACAGTGGTAAACACCGGGGAGGGAGAATTCGCCATTCTTCTGGAAGAGATCGACAGTGTTTCGAATGCTACACATTATGTCCATCAGATTCAGGACGTACTGCGACGCCCTTTCAAGATCGGCGATCGCGAACTTTATCCGTCCGTCAGCTTTGGAGTGGCTCTGAGTGAAACCGGATACTCGCATTCCAGTGATTTACTCAGCGATGCTCAGACTGCAATGCACCGTGCGGAAGAATCCGGGAACGGACAATGCGAAGTTTTCGACGCTGCCATGCGCTCAACGGTCTTGAAGCGATTGAGCTTGGAAAGCCAACTGCGTCGTGGGATCGAGCGCGAAGAATTCATCCTTTTCTATCAGCCAATCGTCTCGATACAAGACACAAGCCTGGTTGGATTCGAGGCGCTGGTGAGATGGCAACCGGAAGAGGGTCGGATCATTCCGCCCGGTGAGTTCATTCCCGCCGCCGAAGAGACAGGTCTGATCGTCCCCCTGGAAAGATGGGTCCTTTGGAAGGCCTGTTCACAAATGAAGGACTGGCAGGCGTTAACGTCTAATACCCAGCTCGAGCTCAGCGTGAATTTCTCTGCTCGGCAGTATCACGAGGCCGACCTGCCCAGGATCCTAGAGACGGCCCTGCTGGAAACGGGCCTGGATCCCGAAAGACTCAAGCTCGAGATAACAGAAGGAACTTTTCTGAAGGACAGCGAAAGCCTGAAGAACATGCTTTCGAAGATTCGTGATCTAAATATCCAGCTACACCTGGACGACTTCGGAACCGGATACTCGTCGCTCAGTTACCTGCATCGCTTTCCGATCAGTCTGATCAAAATAGACCGCAGCTTTGTCAGCCAGTTGGATATGAACAAAGAGACATTGCTCATCGTCAAGGCGATCGCCAATTTGGGTCAAAACCTTCGTATGAAGGTCACCGCGGAAGGGATCGAACGGCCTGATCAGCTACAGCAAATACGATCGATCGAATGCGACTTCGGACAGGGATTTCTCTTCTCGAAACCGCTTAACGCACAAGCCACCGAAGATCTCATGGTCAAGGGTCCGAGCTGGATAGCAGATCTGGAAAAGAAGTAGCAGATCGAGGAAATCCGTTACTCAAGCCCTCTACTCATATCGGATCTCATCCAGGAAAACAGTCAGGCCATCTGGATTCTCGGACTCGAATGAACGCCACTTAACGCCGAAGGCACCTTCCACATCCGAAAGATCAGTATCTCCCAACTCGATCTCGAAGTGCTTCCATCCCCCACTCAGCGTCATCGGCTTCGAATTCTTCAGAAGTGCAACAGCAGGCGTTCCAGCCCCCTTCGCGTCAATGATTTCCCCGCCCTTGCCACCTTTCGCCCAGAAAGTGACCCTGGAGGCGCCGGAGACAGCCTTACCAGTTCTAATCCCTGCTTCCCGAAGGGGCTGCCAATATACTGCGGCCCATCTAGTGGGTCCAGGCTCGTAGACCAGTCTGAGGCATTTGCCATCCGCGTCCCCAGGCCTCAACCCTTCAGAGTAGTTGGCTTCGAGAACCACGTTTTCCGCTTCGCCCCAGAGCGTCGGCTCAAAGTGCTCAGCTACCAAAAAAGGGGCGTTCAATGTCTCGGACTCCTCGGTAGAAGACTCCTTGCTACCCGCCTCTTTACTGCAGGCGCCGAAGAGAACCGCGAAGCTCACCACGGCAGCGACGACCCAAAACAGACGCGAGCGGCGCACAACCCTCGATCCCATTGTCGTGTTCCTTATCCTTGCTGCACTAGTCAGTGCTTTGCCCTACTCTTATTATCATACGGCTCGATGAAGAGCTTGTTCACTTTTATCTTTGACTTTATCGCTGCAACTCTGGCGCGTTAACGATCTGATCAGATAGACTCCAACTTACCGTTTGGATTCAGGGTATGGTAGAAGATAACACTCTGAAGATCATGGGTGTAATCCCAGTTCGATTCGAAGCACGGCGCCTGCCCGGCAAGCCTCTGCTCGACGTGGCAGGCAAACCGCTTCTCCAGCGTGTCTACGATGCCGCCGGCAGGACATTTCTGCTCGATGATGTGAGAGTGGCGACGGACAGTAAGCAAATCTTCCAGTTCTGTCTCGACAACCATATACCCGCCATCCTGACAGGGGAACACCGTTCCGGAACCGACCGGGTCTTCGAAGTCATGGATCGAACCCAGGCCGACGTCTACGTCAATATTCAAGGAGACGAACCAACCCTTCGCCCCGAGCACATCGACCTCCTTATTAGACCCTTCCTCGAGAACGACGCCCAGGTGACGACTCTAAAGGTAAGAATCAGTAGCGAATGTGCTGAAGACCCAAATGTCGTGAAAGTAGTTACAGACGACCGGGAGCAGGCTCTGTACTTCTCCCGGCTGCCAATCCCTTTCGACCGGGACGGAGAGGGTCAGGTCGTCCACTACAAGCACCTCGGTGTTTATGCCTACCGGCGTGAAGCGCTGGCCCAATTTCACTCACTCCCGCAAGCCGGTCTGGAGATCTCGGAGAGGCTGGAACAGCTTCGTTTCCTGCAGAACGGTATTCCCATTCACGTAAAGGAAACTTCTTACGACACTATTGGAGTCGATACGGAAGAGGATTTGCAGAAAGCTATCGAGTACTTTTCAGTTCTTTCAAGGGGCAAGCCCGGCAACTGATCCGTGTCACTCAGTTCACAGAATGGCTTCGGATGTAGGCTCTGTTCTCGAACTTATCGAACCACTCTTCGAGCAAGGGGTGGACAATCGGTTCTCCGGATGAGTCACCCCTCAGATTTCGCTCGGCGACGTACGTCTCATGATATGCGCCGTCAACCAGCACCCGATACCACGGCTTGTCCTTTGGAGGCCGCGTGCGAGCCATGGCCTCGTACCATTCATCGGTCCCGGAAAAGACCGGGTTCACGTCTACGATCACCCCACGGTAGTTGAAAAGTCTATGAACGATAACCTGTCCGATAAAGAATTTGGCTCCACTCTCCAAGTCAGCATCTCCCTCTATTAGGGGTTCCCTTCATTACTTCTTCATCTGCCGCTCTATTTTCGCCCACGAATCGCGCAAGGGAACAGTACGGTTGAAAACCAGTCTATCCGGCGCTGAGTCAACGGAATCGACACAGAAATAACCGAGCCTCTCGAACTGAATTCGGCTTCCAGGCTCAGCATCCTTTAGACTGGGCTCCACCCAACAGGGATCGCTCACACGCAAAGAGTCCGGGTTGATGAAGTCTCTAAAGTCTTCCTTACCTTCTGTGGGATTCGGTTTGAGAAAGAGTCGATCATACAAACGGGCCTCCGCTCTGACGGCATGATCCGCAGAAACCCAGTGCAGAGTGCCTCTGACCTTTCTCCCGTCCGGCGAATCGCCCCCACGAGTCGCAGGATCATACTCGCAGTGAAGTTCTAGGACCTCACCCGTTTCGGGATCTTTCACCACATCAACGCAGGTAATGAAGTAAGCATACCTGAGACGGACCTCGCGACCCGGAGCCAGACGGAAAAACTTTCGATGAGGATCCTCACGAAAGTCATCTCGTTCGATGTAGAGAACTCGGGAAAATGGGACCTTTCGGGTTCCCATTGCAGGATCCTCAGGGTTGTTAATTGCATCAAGCTCCTCACCCTGACCCTCTGGATAGTTGAGGATTACAACCTTGACAGGATCGATCACCGCCATGACCCTCGGTGCAGTCCTGTTCAACTCCTCCCGAACCGTGTGCTCGAGCAAAGCAATTTCAACAATGCTGTCTCTTTTTGCCACACCAATCCGCTCACAGAACCGTCGGATCACTTCCGGGGGGAAACCTCTTCTTCGCAACCCCGAGATCGTCGGCATTCTAGGGTCATCCCACCCCGAAACAATCCCCTCCTCGACAAGCTCCAGCAGCTTTCTCTTGCTCAATACCGTATAGCTCAGGTTTAGCCGCGCGAATTCAATCTGCTGTGACCGATAAATTCCCAGTTCAATTAGGAACCAGTCATACAGCGGCCGATGGTCCTCGAACTCAAGAGTACAAACCGAGTGGGTGATCCCCTCAATTGAATCGGACTGACCGTGTGCGAAATCGTACATCGGGTAAATGCACCATTTTGCGCCGGTTCGGTGGTGGTCCTCGTGCTTGATCCGATAGATCGCCGGATCACGCATATTCAGATTCGGAGACGCCATGTCTATCTTGGCCCTCAGAACATGGGCACCGTCTTTAAACTCGCCGGAACGCATCTTTTCGAACAGCTCGAGGTTCTCTTCAACAGTCCGGTCCCGGTACGGACTATTCTTACCCGTCTCTGTCAAAGTGCCCCTGTATTTCCGGATTTCATCAGCACTCAGGCTGTCTACATATGCCTTTCCCTCCCTAATCAAATGGGTGGCATATTCGTGCAACTGGTCGAAATAGTCCGAGGCGTAGAAAAGTCGGTCTCCCCAATCGAAGCCCAACCAGTGCACGTCCTCGATTATCGACTCAACATACTCCGTCTCTTCCTTGCTGGGATTCGTGTCGTCAAAACGGAGATTGCAAAGCCCTTTGTATTCTTCTGCCAGCCCAAAATTCAGGCAAATCGATTTCGCGTGACCAATGTGAAGGTATCCATTCGGCTCCGGAGGAAAACGTGTGTGAACCCGTCCACCGTACTTACCACTCTCGTTGTCTGCATCGACGATCAGTCGAATAAAATCCTTCCCCTGAGCAGAATCATTGCTCATCGATCCAGTTCCTTCCTGCAACTGACACCATTAAATCGCAATGCCGGCGCACTGCGCGAAATGAGTTCAACATATTACACGCAGATTCGCCCCTTTATAAGACCTCGGCCCGCAATTCTCACTTGCTGAGGTGGTTGAATTGAGGAGAAGACTGGTATTCGATAGTATCTCTTCATAGACTAGGGGCTTCAAATAACCAAACATCTTTGAAATGGAGGAGACCATGAACCGGCGCAGTTTTTTTCAACATGTTGCCTTTGGAACGACCTTCGCAACAGCATGGACGAAGCGTTCGACTATCCTTGGAGCCAACGAGCGGTTGAGGATCGGAGTCATCGGCTGCGGAGGGATGGCCAATGGTCACATGGACGCTCTTCTGAAGATGCAGCAAACTGACAACATCGAGATCACCGCAGTTTGCGACATATTCACGAAGCGTCTCGAGGCGGCGGCCGCGAAAACTGGTGCAATGGCCTACAAGGACTACCAGGGGCTTCTAGCTCGTAAGGATCTTGACTACGTTTTAATCGCCTCACCAGAACATTGGCATTACCAGATGGTCCTTGACGCCCTCGATGCAGGGAAGCACGTGTACGTTGAGAAGCCGATGACCCACACCATTGAACAGTCTAAGGAAGTGGTCAAAAGAGTTAAGGCGAGTGGCCTGAAACTACAGGTGGGTGTTCAAGGCATGTCGGACGAGTCCTATGAGGTTGCCAATCAGTACATTCGAGATGGTGCCTTGGGCAAGATCGTCATGGCACAGACCGACTATTCGCGTAACTATACTGGTGACTTTTGGGCCTACAAAATTGACCAGGACGCCCAACCCGGCGTGAATCTCGATTGGGAAGCCTGGCTTGGACCTGCCCCCAAACGACCGTGGGACCCCAGGCGCTTCTTCCAATGGCGACGGTATTGGGATTACTCCGGTGGAATTGCGACGGACCTCTTCATCCACAGAGTCACTCGTATCCTCAAGTCGGCGGGGCTGACGTTTCCTGAATTTGTTGCCGGCACAGGAGGTACCTGGAATTTCGTGAATAGTGTCGCCGAGATTCCCGACACCTTTAACATGCTCTGTGATTACCCAGGTGGCCCAACCGTAGCACTGATTTCTTCATTAGCGAATGACACCCCTATTGAGCATGTGATCAGGGGCCATCGAGCAACGCTTCAGTTCACGCGTTCCGGCTTCGTGATTACTCCTCAGAGCACAAGCACAAAGGACGTGATCAACCCGGTTGCAGGTTCCACTACCGATGAAAAAGGGCGCATCGTATACAAGAAGAAGGGTGCGGAAGATGTCACGCTCCACCACCGGAACCTCATTGCCGCCATCCGAAGTGGTGAGGAATTGCACTGTGATGCAAACCTGGGCTACTACGGAGTCGTGGTCACAATGATGGGCGTCAGGTCATTCAGGGAGCGTTCCTACCTGAAGTGGGACAAAGAAAGGGAAATGGCTGTCCCGGCTTGAATCGACGACAAACTCGTCAGGAGCTTGAAACAGATAGCTCGCAGGCGTGGGATCTACCACCAAGACACCAAAGACACTAAGGTGAATCCGTGAGCCTCAGTGATGCTTGGTGCTCTTGGTGACTTGGTGGTGAAATCCTGAACCATTCCTGTTCCGTTCCGAACTTCCAGCTTCGACAGAGAAGACTGCCATAATCTTCTCCTTGGTAATGGAGTCCTCCAAAGAAAGCTATTCAATCTCCGTTGGCTCTCTTGTGGAACGCTTTTGTCGTTCTGGCGACCTGGACCTGGAGTTCTGGCAGTCAACACATCCCGTTGAAGGAATACGCGCTCATCAGAGGATTCAGCGGTCAAGACCGGAACAGTACGAAAGCGAAGTGCCTGTCAGCCACCAAGTTCTGAGAGACGGTGTAGCTATCAACGTACAAGGGAGGATTGATGGAGTGCACCAGTTGTCTGACAGGGTCGTAATCGAGGAGATCAAGACAACCAGACGCGACCAGACATCTTTTCAGGGTCTCGAGAATCAACGTCACTGGGCCCAGGTCAAACTGTATTCTTACATCTACGCTGTCATTCACTCCCCTCCTCTCATCGAAACACAACTGACCTACTTTCACCTCACGTCCAGGCAAACATTTGAGTCTCGAAAATGCTTCGACATGGGCGAACTCGAGGATTTCTTCAATGATCTGATCGACCAGTTCCTAAATCAGGAAAGGGAAGCACAAGACTGGTGCCGGCTTCGGAACCAGTCTATAGCGTCTCTCGGTTTTCCTTTTCCGCGATACCGCCCAGGCCAGCGGCAGATGGCCATTGAGGTGTACAGAGCAATCCGCGACCAGGAACACCTTCTGATCCAGGCACCCACAGGGATCGGGAAAACACTCGCGGCGATCTTCCCGGCCCTCAAAGCCCTGGGGGAAGGTTCTACAGAAAGGATTCTCTATCTCGCAGCTCGCACCACAGGAAAAGCGGTTGCCCAAAAGGCTCTGGAGCAGCTGAGGGGTGAGGGCCTTCGCCTGCGGTCGGTTGTCCGTACGGCCAAGGACAAGATCTGCTTTAACCCTGAAAAAGGGTGCAATGCGGAAGAGTGCCACTTTGCCAAGGGCTACTACGATCGTGTGGGAGAAGCGATTGAGCAACTCCTCGAATTGGAATTCCTGAACCGCGAGGCCATCGAGGACGCAGCAGAAAAGCACACCGTGTGTCCCTTCGAACTATCCCTGAATCTAACGATGGCCGTCGACTGTATCGTCTGCGATTATAACTACGCGTTTGATCCCCGTGCGATCCTTCGGAACCTTCTTTACGAGGAGGACTTCCGCCCTACCTTTATCGTTGACGAGGCCCACAATCTCGTAGACCGTGCCCGCGCGATGTTCTCGGCGGAACTTTCGAAACAGGAAATCCTCTCAGTGCGCCGGGCTATTCAGAAGCGACTCCCCGGGATTGCCAAACAACTCAGCAAGATCAACTCCTGGATGCTCAAGCAGCGAAAGGTTTTCCAGAAAGAGAATGACTCCATCGCCTCTCCTGAAGCACCAAAAGACCTTCTCCCTGTCCTGAAACAATTCCAGCAGAGTGTCGAACCCTGGATCTCACAGAAGGCGAACTCGAGGTTCCCGTTCCGGGACCTGTTGCTCGATTTCACTTTCAAGGTCCATAGGTTTCTTCGAGTTGCCGAAGGGTACAACGTTTGCTACTCCACAATCCATGAACGGATTGGAAAGGAGTTCCGCACCAGGCTCTTCTGCATCGATCCTTCTCAACAACTGTCAGCAGCTCTTGCACGTGCCTCTTCCGCTATCTTCTTTTCCGGAACCTTAACACCTTCAGACTATTTCAAGAGACTTTTTGGCTGCAGCGATGAAGCCAAGTCTTTGATCCTGCCGTCTCCGTTTCCGCAGTCGAATCTCTGCGTTCTTGTGGGAGATCGAGTCGCCACCACGTTTCGGAAACGTA
Source organism: Acidobacteriota bacterium (assembly GCA_030614585.1). Classification (GTDB taxonomy): domain Bacteria; phylum Acidobacteriota; class UBA6911; order RPQK01; family JAPXNP01; genus JAUWTT01. Next base: position 1,190 of record JAUWTT010000104.1, on the reverse strand, counting down.
CCGAAACCAAACGGGAAGTTGCACTAGCCTTACTCTCACTGATAGCTCCGCGAAAAGGTAACTATCTACTATTCTTCCCTTCCTACAAGTACCTGAACATGGTTCTCGAGGTCTTCTACTCCAATTCCCCTAAAGTGGTCACTCTGGTGCAGACGCCCGAGATGACGGAGACCGAACGTGAGATGTTTCTGGAGCAGTTCACAGAACAGCAAGAGGAAACCGTCGTTGGATTCGCAGTGATGGGAGGAGCTTTCGGCGAAGCGATTGACCTTACCGGTGAACGCCTCGCGGGGGCCGCTGTCGTGGGCGTCGGACTGCCCGCAATTTGCGCTGAGCGCGAGTTGATTCGGTCCTTCTTCGATACACGTGAGGGGAAGGGATTTGACTACGCTTACAGCTATCCAGGGATCATTCGGGTATTGCAGGCGGCCGGCCGAGTGATCCGCTCCGAAACAGATCGAGGAGTCGTCTTCCTGGTCGATGAGCGCTTTGTACGTCGACCTTACTGCCACCTGCTTCCCGCGGAGTGGCGTCCTGTGACCGTTAGAAACAGTGTGCAGATCGAGGATTCTCTCACCAAATTCTGGACCGTTCCTACCCCATCGTTAAAGGGGCAGGAATGAGTGCAGAGCTTGCAGATTTGCCGGTGCTGATTCTGGATTGCCAGGCGACTGGGCCCAAACCAGGAAAGGGGCACCTGCTGGAGATAGGCTGGGTTAGCACCCAAGCCTGTAAAGCGGCAGGCCTCAGCTCGCTTCAGCCGCATAGTCTTGTGGTTTCTCTTCCCACCGGTGCAGAGATTCCAAAGCAGGTATCAAGAGTCACCGGCATCGTTGAAGAGGATCTTGCTGAAGGTGTCTCCCCAATTGAGGCCTGGAAGGAGGTCGTGACGGAGGCCGGACGGATTATGGCCGAGCAGGATGATGTCGCCTGTCCGACAGTCATACATTTTGCACGATACGAAGAACCTTACCTTCGCCATCTCCACGAACACGTTTCCAGTGGGACACGCTTTCCCTTGAATATTATCTGCAGCTGGGAGATCGTCCGCAGGTTACTTCCGCAACTACCCAGGCGTGGACTTAGAGCTGTCTCTGGATATCTGGGGCACTCTGTCCCTGAACGAAGGCGAAGTGCCCATCATGTGGTGGCAACAGCGATCATATGGAATGAATGCGTCGAGATGCTCG
>JAUWTT010000033.1 GCA_030614585.1 Acidobacteriota bacterium | reverse complement strand
TTCCTTTCTGGCAGAGTGAAGAACCTGTTCTCCCCTACGTTCCGGTGGTGGTTTTTGTCAACGGATCCCATGACCGGCGTTCGCTGACTTCCGATTCTCAATTAAGAAGAGAAGGGAATCTGTTGTATATCCAATTGGAGAACAGGCACTTCCAGATCGAACTTCCCCGGTAATGTAATGACGATTCATGAAACCATTTTGGAGTGAGAAATGAAACAGCTGAGTTCGAGTCTTTCACGCAGACATTTCCTCAAGAAATCCGCCGGTTCGGTGGTAGCGTTACAGGCGGTGTCAATGGCGGGATCCGCTGTCTATGGACTACCGACCGGAAAAACGGTGTACCTGCCACCGGGGAGCGCTCTTCCTGTGGAAACGGCCGCCGAGGAACTGGCGGAGAGGACCGGCGCAGCCATTGTCAACCGTTCTCACTCTGGAAAGATAGAGTCCGGCGAGATCGTGCTGGCCGTGGGTAGCGAAGTGAAAGCTTATCCCGAGGCTGCTACTCTGTTACCGGATCCTACGGCACACCGGGAATGGGAACTGGTCAAGAAGGTTGGGGATGGACTGCTTTTTGCCGGCAGCACACCCCGTAATGTCTGCCATGCCGCCCTGGCCTGGATCGAGAACCCCCGCCGCGAAACTGACCGGCTTTCCCGTTTTCGCTTCGAAGAGCGGTTTACCATGTGGGACAACTCGCTCAACCAGTGGTACCGCTTCTCTAAAGGTTTCGATCGGCGGCGCCATGTCCGTGACATCGCCCGGCTGGGCCATACGGGGATGGAAATCAACCGGTATCCCGACCCGGGAGGCTACCATGTTCTGCACCGTAAGTTCCCCCATGATTCCTATGCCTGGTATATGAGCTATGCACCGGCGCTGGATGCTTTTGTGGAGAGTTCACTGACCGAGGGGATCTACCCGCAGGATGAACTGGCTGCAAACCTTGCCGATCTCAAGTCAGCCACCAGGCTGGCACGCCGGTACGGTCTAAAACCCGGATTTGTCTGTTACGAGCCGCGCGGTGTCGCCGAAGAGGTTTTTGACCGCTACCCCGAGCTCAGGGGTTCCCGGATTGACCATCCCGGCCGGAGCCTTCAGCCGCGATATGCGCTCGATATCGCCAATCCCAAGGTACTGGAACATTACGCTGAATCGATCAGCAACCTCATGGCCGAAGTGCCCGACCTGCGCTATTTCGTCTTCTGGACTCAGGACAGCGGCTCTGGACTTCCCTTCGCTCGAAGGCTCTACTTCGGGCCCAACGGTTCCTATCTGGCGCGATCCAAGACATTGGGCCGGATGGCAGGCGATTTTGCCGGTTCCATCCTGGATGCCGGACGGAAGATCAACCCTGAATTTGAAGTGATCATGAAGATAGACTGGGAATACGGAGACGACGAACGGAAAGAGATCGCCGCATCCATGCCGGAAGGAGCAACCCTCGCTCACATCTTAGGCGACCGAGCCATCAAAGGTGGCGAATTCGGAGAACGTGAGCAGTATGTGATCGATGACAGAGCAGTAGGCGTCGAACCCTATGCTTCGATAGGAGTCTCATCTTCCTGGGAAACCGAACCGATTATCGGAATCACCCGACCATCGGTACTGGTCAAGAAATTCGCCGGCCTCGAGAAACTCGAACTGAAAAAGATTTTCTCACAAGGGGGCATCTTTCCGGGCACTCTGTGCCCCTACAACGTGACCCAGGAACTCTACTCCGAGTTGATACGAGGCAAAGTCGAGGATCTGGACCGGTTTCTTCTTGAGACTGCAACCCACTGGTGCGATGGAGACGAAAAGTCAGCCAGGCTCCTGGTTCAGGCCTGGAACGCAGCCGAGGAAGCTTTGGAGGTATGGCCTCAGCTGAACTGGTACCATGCAGGAGCCGCACAGACCCAGGCCCGTTGGCTAACCCGGCCTGTGGTACCTGATATCACACTGCTCAGCGAAACTGAACGAATTGCCTGGGAACGGGCACTCTTCACTCTTCCCTGGGATATAGCCCGTCCTAATATTGTCTTCGAGGGTGGTATTCGGATGTACGAGGAGGAAGACCTTGCTCGTGCAGTCAGGGCGTACGATGAGAAGATGCTTCCAAAGCTGACACAAGCGATCGAAATCCTCAACCGGGCGTTGGGTCCCTCGGCCCCACCGGTAATCGAGGACCAGCGGGACCGCTTGCTGGGATTCCTCTATCGGGAAAAAACAGTGCGCAACCTATTCGAATCCCAGTTGGCCATCAACAACTGGTTGCTGAAACAGGGCAATCCGGAAACGAACCGTCAACTCTTGAAGAGTGCAATCCGGGCGGAGATTGACAACACAAAGGACTGGCTGCGTCTGCTTCGTACCAGCAGAGTCCCTTTCTTCCGGGTAACGGAGAGGCAGGAGACACCTTTCCTCTACAAAACGCCAATCGAGGACATGGAGCTGAAACTGCAAGTCATGCAGGACCATAGCAACGATACTCCGGGACCTTTTCTGAAAGAACTGACCGAAGAATGGTCGGAGAGCAATTTGCTTTACTACAACTAGAAAAAAAGAATTCAGAAGCCAGGATTAAGAAGGGAGGGAGATGCGGGAGTGATGAGGACAGTTTCCCTGATATCGCTTTTTACGACGTTCGTTGTTCAATTGATGGCTGTCGAACCGGTGGAACGGGTCGCTCAGGTTCGCGTAATTGAATTTCCGGGCCTTGAAAAGCCGGATGGAATGTGGTCGGCTCTTTACACAGCCTCGAGCGGCAAAGTCTACACCGGGCTCTGTACACACGGGGGTTCAGCTCTGTTCTTCGAGTACGACCCCGCTACTGACAGGAACCGATTGGTTGCTGATATCGGCCTGTTTCTGGGGGAAAACGGCCGGGGTGAACGCACACACGGAAAGATCCACACGCGTTTCGCCGAAGATTCGGCAGGGAATATCTACTTGGGTGAATCTGATCGGAAAGGGCATCTTTATCTGATCATGCCTACTGAGTGACCACGACCACTTCCGGCCCATGGCAAACTTCCACGAATCCTACGACTTCTCCCCGGCTGTTGCGTACGGGTGACAGAACTGAGATCAGGTCGCTCCGGTTGTCGGAGACCTTCACTTGTTCACCGGCGAGGGCTCTTTGCATCTCCGCAGTCGGAGAAAATGCCATCTGCCCGAATCGATACCACCGGCTCCAGTCCTTTGCCTGTCTGATCACTGCATTGACCTGGTCGGGGCGGTTTCGGATGCGCATCCACAAGTTACAGTCAACCGGAAAAGTGCTGAGCCGGCTTAACCGGATCAGCTCCTTCTTGGTAGTCCGAAACGCTTCCAGATTCACGTCATAGTTGTCAGTTTCCGTCCGTTTCCCACCCGGGAGTTGCCTGAACGTCGATTCCTCGGCTCGGTCGGTTACGATCTTCCAACAGCGGTCTCCGTCGATCAGCTCCGTACAGAGCCGGCCCAACTCAGCCATTTGGTCATCCAGACTGCCTTGCAGGGATTCCTTGGGAATTTCCGGGTTCAAGCGATCCTCAGGCCGGAAAGGCGACAGCTTGGCACGCGAAGTCGTTGGTCGATGAAACTCCTGACCACGTTCAGGAGGGGGGACACTTGCAGCTTGGAGCGAAGCAAAACTGCGCACCTCGAGCCACCAGCTTCCGTCCAGCTTGCGAGCCACTCTAGCAGAGGGCTTACCTGCTTCCCGCAAAGAGGCGTTGGTCCAGTCCCAGGGTTTCATCTGTTTGACTGCGGCCTCACCATTCCACCAATCGCCGGGCTTGGCGCCGCCTGCTCTGGAGGCAACCTCCCTTCTCAGGTCATCCGGATCCATCGAGGCTTCCAGGTGCCTCAGAAGTGCAATATCCTGAAGGCAGTTCCGCTGGATCTTGAGCCGTATGCTGGGCAAGGGCCCGTCAACTCCAAAACGTGCACCGGGAAAGAACAGTCCTGTCCGCGAGCCTTCAGACTCAAACCAGGGTCGTTCATCCGGAGAGGTTGTGAGCCAGCGAACATATCCATCGAGACCCTTCATCCAGGCATCGACCGGCATATCGAGAATCTCACCGGTGGATGAAAAATGACTGGGCGTTCCACCATAGATCCAGACGATGTCACCCCGGCTTTTCAGGACCGTTGGTGCCTCGGGATAAAATGACATGATGCTTGATGCGCTAACCCAGACGTTCACAACGCCGGCCAAATCCGTCATTTGTTGCTGCAGCAGCCAGGAGGCATCATGCCGGAAAACGAAACTGACTGGACTGTCTTCGGGAACTGCCCGATGCAGGAGACGGCCAAATTCCTTGAAGTAGACATTGTCTTTCGGAAAGCGAGTTTCGTCACCATCCCACTCATATCCCTTGTAACGCTTCTTGTGATTGAAGAACATCTCGAAATTGGTCTCGGTCCAGCCCTTCTCTCTGAAATGGTGCTCCATTTCTGAGACCACATTGACAAATTCACGATCAAAAAGTGGGGTGCCGAAATCCAGGTAGGAGGCCGGCCATTCAGGATTTATGGTCAGGTACAAGAATTCGATCGGGCGAGCTACCCGTCTCGTACTCGCGAAAGCTGAACCATCCAGGAGCGGACCGAAATGCCGGTCGTAACCGTCCCAGTTCTCGATTCTTCGGTTCTCGCCTTTTCCGGTCAACACGGGAGCAAAGAGAGGATTCACTGTCCCTGCATGACCGTAGCCCAGGGTGTGCAGAAGACCCCGATGTTCATAGAGCATCGCATGTGTTTCATGGATCGCGGAGAAAAAGTCGTCGCTACCTTCAAAGGAACTTCCACCATTCTCGATTCTTTGCTTACGGAGCGGGAAAAAGCGATCGACCCAGCGGAGACCGTAGCTGTTATGATCGGCGACTATCCCGTCTTCGTCCGGGACGATAACCGGCAGGATCTCCAATTGAACATGCAAACTGTGGACTTCTCCTCCCTTTTTCAATCGGAAAATGATCTCGCTGTGTGCAGGGTTCGCCTCACGTGGAACCCAGACATCGACCCAAAAGGCCGAGACCACTTGGTTCTTGATCTTCATTTCCGGATCAGGGAGAAGGCAAGTCTCGTCGGATCCCAAAGGGATCAAAGCGTCAGGGTAATAGAGTCCGTCAACTTTGTTCCGGTGGAACCACTCACGAAAGATATCCACTTCTATTTCTTTCCGGTCAGACTCTGAAACCAGAGTGAACCGGCCTCCCGTCTCATCGAAAACGGTCAAGTGAAAGGAGGTGTAAGCGTTGCGGGCAGCCTTAAGATGAATTCGGCCATCGGTGGAAACTTCAAGTAAGGCAGGCTCTCGATTCGACCAATCGGCCCGGACGATTGATCCGAACGGGTCGGGCCTGAAGAACTCGGAGTAGGCCCGTATCTCCACCGCGAAAGTCTGCGTTGACAAACAGGCTGCAACAACAAAAAGAGCTAACACTCGCAACATGGCTTGGTCTCCCGGCTTGAATCAGGTAGGACGGCATACAGCAAGAGATCGTTGACTATTTCTGAAATCTGCCGGTTTTCAACACGAGCCAACTCCTTTACCTTTTCCATGCACTTTTCATTCAGTATCAAAGTAGTACGCTTCATACGTCTAATCACATGTCCCCTTAGTCAATTGAAAGGGATTCGTAACAAACACCTTGTTTCTCTTGTGTCCTTGGTGACTTGGTGGTTCAAACTAGCCAGGTTAGCAGGAGCTTCGAATCATCGCTCATGCGTTAATCCACTTAAACTTGACCCACCCGAACCCGGTCCCGAGAGATGAAGACCCCCTTCTTGTCGCTCCATCCTCGGTTGCGGAGAGCCTCCACGGCCTTTTCAACTGTTTCATCCGCTGTCCCAGGATCACACGAAAACAGGATTGGCTCCACACCTCTCACCAGGCTGAGTCGTCGATAAGTATCTCTGTTCGGGGTGGCGGCCAGAATCGGGCGAGTGGGTCTATGACTGGCGACAAACCGTGCCGTTTCACCCGACATCGTGATCGTCCCGATCAGATCTACTCCGAGCACCTCGGCAAGTTCACAACCGACCCGGGCAACCTCTCGTTCGCTTGACGGGATACGCTCTTCCGGCTTTTCTTCATCCCATCCGAATTCGAGCCCGGACCGTTCCGTATCGCGCGCAATTCGATCCATGGTCTTCACGGCTCGCACGGGATACTTCCCGACAGTGGTTTCGTCGGAAAGCATGATGGCATCACTCCCATCCATGATGGCGTTGGCCACATCGGCGACTTCCGCCCTGGAGGGGTGAGGGTGATGGACCATTGACCAGAGCATCTGGGTCGCCGTAATCACCGGCTTAGCTTCTCGATTGGCTCTGGCAATCAGTTGCTTCTGTACTACCGGCACCCCGGAAAATGGCGTTTCAATACTCAAGTCGCCCCGGGCAATCATGATCCCGTCAGCTTCCTTCAGAATCTCGGCAAAGTTCCGCAGCGCCAACTGAGTCTCAATCTTAGCGATCACGGGAGCATCCGCGCCATGGCCCGCAATTTCGCGCTTTGCCATCTGCACATCCTGCGCAGTACGCACAAAGGAGAGGCCAACATAGTCAACGCCCTTCTTCAAGCCGAATTCCAGGTCCCTAAGATCCTTCTCCTGAAGTACGGAGAGCCCGGTTAATCCGGACGGACAGTTCACGCCCTTCCGCGAACTCAGTTTTCCACCTGTGATGACACGGCATTCAATATCCGTGTCAGAGGCCGCTTCGACGGTTAGTTCGAGTGTCCCGTCCGCCAGAAGCAGCCTGTCGCCTCTGCTCACCTCACCTGGCAGTCCCGCATAATTTACCGAGACTTGCTGTTTATCTCCTTCAACAGCACGCGTCGTCAGGGTAAACAGATCCCCCGTTTCCAGCTCTACGAAATCATCCGTGAAAGAGCCAACGCGGACTTTTGGCCCGGCCAGGTCCTGGAGGATAGCAATGGGCTTGTCGAGCTGTTCCGACAACGCCCGCAGTCGATCGATTACTAGACCATGACCTTCATGGTCACCGTGGGAGAAATTGAGCCGGGCAACATTCATACCGGCTTCTATCAGCGCTTGCAGCTGTTGTTCTGAAGACGTTGCAGGACCGATCGTGCACACGATTTTGGTTTTACGTTCCATCTCACCGTTTCCTATAGCCACGGATCACACCGACTGCCAAACCGTGATCATTGAGGCTTGATTCTACCGACGACGCATCCAAAAATCTGACTTATTCTTCCGGTTCCAGTTCAATATGCGCACTCGGAACCGCAACGCCATGCTTCCCGGCGTATTCGCGCAGAACCGCCGTGACCTCTTCGATCCATTCCTCCAACCGGATGCTTTCTTCAGGTCGGGTTAGATACGTAAGATCGGGCCGACGGTCTGCAAAGTGATCCTTCACATCGTCCAAAACGTGGTAAAAGTTTCTCCCACCCACACTGCGTCCTTTGGGGTACCGGCTTTTTTCCCAAACCATCTGAAGAGCCTCAAAAGTGTCTTTTCGATCCTGGATGATAATCCCCGCGGATCTGATTGCAGAAGCAAGAGATGCAACCGCTCTTTCCGGGTGGTCCGAAGCAGCGAACTGGCTGGCCTCAGCCAAATGATTCTCGATCGACTCCAGGGAAAGGATCATCCGGCCGTGATGGTGGGTGAACCTAGCCAGTGATAGGAAGACCTCAAGACTGTAACGATTCTGCCTCGCCCGGGAGAGGTTGGAGTAAATAAGGTGAATCAGATTCTGGGCCTCACCTTCCATAACTCTTGCCCGGCTGACCAACTCCGAATAAGTGCCGGTATACACGGGAATAAAATCAAGGCCTGGGAGCTGCGGTAAGGGAGGTTGCGGGAGAGTGTCGTCACGCCGGATGATTCCGATTCCGGGCCCATTGGAGTTGCCGTAACCGGATTCCCTTGTCCTGGAGACAACTCGATCCCAGGACCCCTGGTAAAACCTGGCCTGCCGTTGAAGGCCTTGAAAGACTTGGAGCATGTCACTGAGGCCGGGCCCATAAAAGCTGTTGACATACTCCTCGACGTGCTGTTCCACAGAGGGAGTCCCGCGGGTCCAGCCATACTGGGCGACCGCCGACCATCCCAGCCAAAAGGTCTCGCTGTGAAGGCCGGAATCGCCCCAGGCAGCACCGAACACGCCTGTAGGATTCCCCGTCCTGGCTCCAGTCGAAAGGGCCTGATATACAGACTGAAGACGGCCCTGCCTGGACCGAAAATCACGGCCCACGGCACTCCAATAGTTCGGAAAGAGATACTCACCTCCCTGGATCGAGGTATAGACGAGCTGACGAAGGCCGATTTCGTTTTCAGCATTGATGAAGTCAGGATCGCTTCCCAGGACTCCGTCTATGATGTCAGGAGGCAGTAAGGATATATGCTCTGGCAAGAGAGGATACTCGACCCAGCAAATCATCCTCCTTCCCCGCTCATGAAGAAAATCACGGGCCCGCCGGGCAAAATCCACCCAGGTCAGGCTGCGATTCTCAGGGTTGTAGGGTTTCTCGCACTTTTCACAAATCCCGGCGTAGTAAAGTTCATCGGTAGACACCAGAAAATAGTCCACTCCCTGAGTCGCCTGGATCACGTCTTCATACATTGAGAAAATCAGCTCATATGTCTCTTCATCACACAGGCAGCTTTGATAGTTGTTCCCATCCGAACGCAGATGGGCGAATTCAGGATGTTTCAAGACGTAGGCAAGATGTGCCGGAGACTGGACGTCAGGAACAACCTGTATAAAGCGTTCCAACCCATAATCCACAATCTCTTGAAGCTGGGCCGCCGTAAATGCCCCGGGAGCGCCGATGACCGGGTTTGACGGGTATTCGAATTTATCTTCCAGTTCATAGGCGATCATATTCACTTTATAGCGTGCCGCCCAGTCTAGATATCGTTTCAGTGTCTCAATTCTGTCCTGATGGTGTTTGGTATCGAAATGGAGAAACCGAAGCCTGAAACTTGGCCAGTCCTCTATCCGGCACCCGGGAAGCTGCAGGCGTCCGGACCCCGTTTCCCGAACCAGTTGGAGCAGGGTCTGGACTCCGTAAAACAAACCGGGATCTCCATTCCCGGTTATCTCGATCTTCTCGGGAGTGATGATCAGCTGGTATGCCTGTTCACTCACTTCTCCCAGATCCGGGACGGCTCCCGGTTGAACTTTGAGCTGTATTGTCTTTCTCTCGGCTCCGGCCTGCCGGAGTTCAAGCTGATGAACCTCACTCAAATCGCCAAGTAAGGTTTTCAGGGCGACATGTCCCGGATCAATACCAACCGTATCCCAGCCCCATTGACTGTTGAGTTCAATCAAGGAACCGGTCAACTCAACGTTTCTTGGTTCCGGGACGACGGAGAATCCTTCCAGGAATAATTCAGTCGGGGGCGGCTGAGCTTGTACAAAGCCGATTGTCACCAGAGCTGTGACAATAATTGAGGCTAAATGTGACCGGCACTTCACGTTCAACTGGATCATCCGTGTTACTCCTTCATGGCCGCTGTGCAGTTTTTCAGGATGCAGACCTGATCAACTTACTACTGACTGGACATCCCTCCTGCCGGGCTAACCCTGCGAGAAAGTTGTTCTGCCACCAACGACAGTTCTAAGAACCTTGATATCCTTGATCTGATCCGGCTCTACATCATGCGGGTCATCCGACAGGACGACAAAATCAGCTAGTTTCCCTGACTTGATCGAGCCCTTCAGGTGTTCTTCAAAGGAGGCTCGCGCCGCATTCATGGTACAAATCCGTAGCGCTTCATCTACACTGACTCTTTGGTTGGCTCCCCAGACCTTTCCTCTGTAGTCCTTGCGCGTCACCATACTCTGAATCGCCATTAGCGGCTCATACGGACCAGGCACGTAATCCGAGGCACTCGCCACGGGAATGCCATAGTCGAGAAAGGAACGATGAGCAAACATCCAGCGCAATTTCTCTTCACCGTAGTTCGCCCACTTACCGCCGTGGAAATAGACGTAAGTATAAAAGGGTGTGGGAATCGAACCGGTCGCTTTGATCCGCTTCAACAGGTCCGGATTCACTAATGTACAGTGTTCGATTCGGTGTCGCGGATCCTCCCGCGGCCATTTCTTCTGCACACGCTCGTAGGCTTTGAGGACCATATCGATGGCGACATCTCCATTGGCATGGATCCCAACCTGGTAGCCGTGCCGGTGAGCGTCTTCGACCGCTTCATGTATCTCCTCCTGACTCATGGTCAGGATCCCATAGTCGTTAGGCCTACCGATATATGGAGTGCTCATCCTCATGGTTCTCTCTGACGCGGAACCGTCGGAGAAATATTTAGCATTTCCGATTCGGAGCCACTCATTACCAAAACCGGTCCGAATTCCAGCCGACTTAAGGCCTTGGAATGCCGGGCTGCTGCCGAGGATCATCAGGCAAGCCCGGAAACTCATCTCCCCCGAGTGATAGGCGTCCTGGTAGGCAATAATCCCATCGGAGCCGACGCCCGCATCCTGGACAGAAGTCAGCCCGGCCGCGGCCATCTTCTTCGAGATAAAGACCAAACCGTCGCGGCGCTGTTCCCGCGTACTTTCCGAAGGGATCAGACGGCGCATTGTTTCGTCCGCCTTCTCAGCAGTGAGCCCGGTCAACTCTCCGTTTTCGACGTAATACTTTCCTCCCTCGGGACTCGCGGTTTCGGCGGTGACTCCTGCCAGTTCGAAGGCTTTGGAATTATAGATCGAGGTGTGTCCGCCCCGATGCCCCACGACCGCCGGATGATCCGGAACTGCCGTATCAAGATCCAGGCGGTTGATAGGCCGTCCATCCTGAAGTTTGGTATCGTCGTACTTAAAACCGACCACCCACTCACCCGCAGGAATTGATGAAGCTTTCTTTCGCATGGCTGACTGGATGTCTGCAATCCTGGTGGCGCTGCAATCCACATAAACCAGTTCGTCAACCCCCGTGTCTGAAGGATGGGTGTGAGCGTCGATGAATCCTGGGACCACAATGCCTCCCTCAGCATCGATCACCTCCGTCTCGCGACCGATCAGGCCCTTCACGTCCGCACTGTCACCGACGGCCATGAATCGTCCATTCGAAACCGCAAAGGCAGAGGCTCGAGGGTGATTGGGCTCTAATGTGTAGATGCTTCCGTTAAGGAGTACCAGATCTGCCTTGAAGGTAGCCTCGTTTCTGCTTTGACCATGTCCCACCTTGTGGCTAAGCCCGGTTCCAACGATAAGCCCGGTCCCCAATCCAAGGAACTCACTCCGCGTGTATTTCATTTCATCGCTCCTCTCAGGCCCCAAGTTTCAAAATGCAGCTGCGGCGTCAATACGTTCGCTTCGATTCCCGACCTGAATGAAACTCTATCCATAACTAATCGGCAAGAGCAGTCTGTCACAGACTCACCAAATCCGAGATTCTGACTTTGACTCCTTCCCGTTCGATGCTCCTGTAGGCGGCAATACCGGTCAAACTAGCCAAGGCACCGGCTCTCAACCCGGCGGATAACTGTAAATCATCCGCAGCAATGCCGCGGAAGATCATATCTTTCAATGACACGTCCGATCCACCGTGCCCACCTTCCCGTACCGGGCCGAAATCTGTGATGACCTCGGTCTTTCCAAAGGCCGGAGTCAGCCGGATTTCGTCTAACCTTTTTCCTCCCCCGGAGTAGGTCAGGTAGTCGAGTCTGCCGTTGGCTCCGTTGAAAGCAATCGCCTGTCCTTCATAGGGAAGGTAGCAGTTGGCTGTATAGGTGAGCCTGGCATCATTGGCATAGCGGACTAGAACCGTCATGGTGTCGTAGATATTCGTGTTCTCACGCCAGACACAACCGTCCCGCAGGTACCCGTCCTCGGATTCACAATCCACATAGAGTTTGACGTACGCTTCGTTCTGCATCACGTCCCAATGGAACCTGCAGCGTTCCCGGTACGGGCAGACCCGGCAATGAGTACTCCGGAAAGCATGGTTGCGGCCGTAAAACTTCAGATCTCCTTCTGCGATGACGTCGACCGGATCCGAATCCAGCCACCAGTTCATCTGATCAAAATGGTGGCTTGCCTTGTGCACAAGGAGGGTACCCGAATTCTCCTTCAGGCGGTGCCAGCGGCGGAAATAATCTGCGCCATGGCGGACATTAAGGTATTCGTGAAAATCAACCGACTGGACTTCCCCAACCGCTTTCTCCAGCAGCAGTTCCTTCACCTTGATCTCGCCACGGCCGTGCCGGGCATTGAAGGTCACTGTGACCTTCTGCCCCGTCCTTTTCTGGGTATCAAGAATGGTCTGACATTGTTCTTCATCAGTACACAGAGGCTTTTCCGAAATGACATCACAACCCAGCTCCATGGCGCGAACAGTGTATTTGTAGTGACTCGAGTCGACCGTTGTGACGACGACCGCTTCGGGGTCCGTCTGCCGGATCATTTCGTCGAAATCGAAGAATACCGGCGCTGATGTTCCTATCAGTTTTTGTGCTGCCCGAACACGTTTTCTGTTGATATCGCACAGTCCTACGATTTCAACAACATCACCGTGATGCTCCAGCACAGACTTCCCCCAGGTTTGACTTCCACGGGAACCAGTGCCGACGATAGCAATCTTCAATCGTTTTCCCTTTGCTGGGAAGTGAGCAAAGGCGGTTGCAGCTGATGCCGCCAATACTCCGCTACTCGCCAGGAATTCCCTCCGATGCATCAAATTCTTTTCCGTCAATTTCATTGTGGATCTCCTTTCTTCAGTTCCGGCCCGAACCTCCCACCCGAAAGCGCTTGTCGCCCGAGACGGGTACCCGTACCCCGTCAACCAGCGAAACACAAGAACGAATCAGCTTCCACTCGTGAAGCTTCCCCCCTCCTCTAACGGCAGTTCCGATCAGATCACTGTTTCGCAGGATGTCTTACTGCCTGATGGACCTCCAGCCACTCTTGTCGTGCCCCCGCAGGTGGTTTCGTCCGCAAGCTTACGATGATTGTCAAAGCAGTACCAACGAAGAAACCGGGAATCATCTCGTAGAGATCAAAGAAGTGGGCCTTGAAGGCCAGGACCCATATGACGGTGGTCAGGAAGCCCCCGATCATACCCGCCAAAGCTCCTGCAAGTGTTGTTCGGGGCCAGAACAGGGCACAGAGAACAACCGGGACGAACGCCGTAGCCAAGCCTGACCAGGCAAACAGGACAAACCAGAAGATCACCCGCACCTCCGCCAGGGCAAATGGAATCGCTCCCAGACCCAGCAAAACGGTGATCAACTTTCCGTAGCCGGAGAGCTGCCGATCGGTAAGCGATGGATTGAAAACCTTCTGTATGATGTCCCGTAACACAGCTGAAGAGGCCAAGATTAAAAGTGAATCGACAGTGGACATTATGGCACCAAGAACAATCACAACAAATAGCCCGGTAAAAACCTCCGGGAAGAGGCCCTTGCTCATGAGCGGCATGACCGTTTCCGGATCGGCAAGCCCCGGGAAGATAACACGTCCTGCCATTCCAGCAAAAACCGCCCCCAGGTCGAAAACTGCTATACAGATGACAGCCATCACACTTCCAGTTGCAATCTCCTCCTGATCGCGAGCAGATATAAACCGCACCAGCAGTTGAGGGACTCCAAGGAAGGCCAAACCCACACCTGCAAAGCTCAGGACACTGGCAATGCCGGCCCACGAGAAGCCGTAGGAACCGAGAGGCAGAAGCAGATTTGGATCTTCCAAACGGAGTTTTTCCATCATCGGCATCCATCCCCCGGCTGCAAAAATACCAACCACTGCAAGTGTCACTAAGCCCGAGGCCATGAGGAGAGCGTGGATGAAGTCGGCATAGGCAACTGCCTTGAAGCCTCCTATGGTGGTGTAAAACAATATGATCGCAGCACCGACAAGAACTCCGGTGGCATAGTTGAATCCCAGAAACGTCGTAAACGCCTTTCCGGTGGCCACTAACTGGGCTGCCAGGTAGACGACCACCATCACAAGGATTATTGTGACACTGACCTTGCGAAGCAGGTGGGAGGTATCTCGAAACCGTGATTCCAGAAAGTCGGGTACTGTGATCGAATCATAGCGGTCGGTGTATTCCTTGAATGGGCGGGCAACCAGTGCCCATCCTATCGCGACCCCCATAACTTCACCGAATACTACCCACAAAGCGTGTATGCCGACCAGGTATCCCATTCCAGTCAGCCCGAGTAAAAGCCATCCGCTTTCTCCAGTGGCATTGGCGCTGAAAGCGATCACCCAGGAGGGAAGCTTTTTACCGGCAGCATAGTAACCGCTTATGCTGCCCGACGCACGCTTGCCCCAGAGTCCTATACCGATGAGCAGGGTTAGGTAGATACCAAAGATCGTTAGAATCGTATAAGAAGGCATAGCGTGTCTGCAGTCGTGTTCAGAAACGAGAATTTACTCTCTCACACCACTTTGTCTCCTTCTGTGGCGAACATAAGAGATGGATACGATCCCGATTCCCAGTCCCACTGACGAGATAAGTAAGAGCCAGGCTGAAAAGGGAAGACCTGCAATCATGATTCAAAAAATGAAATCTAAGAATTGGTTGAGAACTCTTCTTGTTAACCAGTTGTATATATTATACAATTTCCGAAGAATGTGAAACGAAACTCGATATGACCTAGAGTATAAGCATTATGGCGAACAAAAGTCGTGGTCTAGGGACTCTCACTCCCATCAGAGATACTCGCACCCTCCAGGACCAGGTGTACCTCTCTATTCGAGATCTGGTCGCTAGCGGCAGATTTGAACCCGGTACTTTCATTCGAGAACAGGAGATCTGCAATCAGATCGAAGTGAGCCGGACACCGGTACGTGAATCGCTGGGAAGACTTGCCACTGAGGGATTTCTCGAGCGGATTCCGCAGCGGGGGTACCGGGTCCCCGAAATCACGATTGAACAACTCTTAGAGCTTTATCCGATCGTTTCAGCCCTGGAGTCTCTGGCAGGGAAGGTCGCGTTCCGAAATCTGACTCCACCTGCATTAGATAAACTGCGCCGACTCAATACCTGCTTTAGAGAGGCAGTACAGCAGGACAATGTGGAAGAAATGGTAACCTGCAACAACCGCTTCCACAACACCCTGGTCGAACCCTGTGAAAACCAGCGACTACTTAAGATGCTTGACGACCTTCGCTCTCAACTGATCCGTCTGGAACACTGGTACTATTCGAAC
>JAUWTT010000085.1 GCA_030614585.1 Acidobacteriota bacterium | reverse complement strand
TCAGACAGGTTTCTGGAGGTAGACAATCCCAGTAATCGAACGATTATCGCCCGGTCGCCCCTTTCAACTGACGAAGATGTTCAGGAAGCCGTAGAAGCTGCAAAATCAGCGTTTCGAGGGTGGGCGAACACTCCTGTTTCTCGCCGTTGCGAACTGCTCATCAAACTAGCGGAACTGCTCCGTCAAAACCAGGAGAAGATTGCCCGATTGATCGCAGAGGAGATGGGCAAGTCCCTTCCCGATGCCCGAGCGGAAATCAAGCGGACCCTGGAGAATACGGAGGTTGCCTGCGGGATGCCGATGTTACAGCAGGGTGACAAACTTGTCGGCTGTGCCATGGATATCGATGGGGAAGTGATCTGGCAGCCACGAGGGGTATACGCAATGATAGCCCCTTTTAATTTCCCAGCAATGGTACCGTTCTGGTTTATACCTTATGCCCTCGCTACGGGAAACACCTACCTGGTAAAGCCGTCCGAACAGGTGCCCGGCACAATGACCCTGTTGACTGAATACATCGAGCAGGCCGGATTCCCTCCAGGCGTATTCAACCTGGTCCACGGTGATCTTACGGTTTCGAAGGCCTTGCTGGAGAACTCTGATCTGGCGGGGATATCTTTTGTCGGGACGAGCCAAGTCTGCCGATTGATTGCAGAACAGTGTGCGGCTTCCAACAAGCGATATCAGGCCATGGGCAGTGCAAAGAACCATCTGGTGGCGATGCCCGATGCAAAGCTCGAACCGATGATTCGCAATATGATCACTTCCTGTTTTGGCTGCGCCGGGCAGCGCTGTATGGCTTCATCAGCCATTGTTGCTGTGGGTGACGAGACCTACGAGCAGGTTTGCAGTGCTTTCATCGAGGCAGCCAGGGAGGTTATCGTCTCTGATCCATTAGATCCCAGGGTTAAGGATGAATCGATGGTCATGGGACCGGTTATTTCAGCCAGGGCCAAAGACTTCATCGAATCGATGATTGAAAAAGGGGTACAGGAAGGCGCGACACTGGCCCTGGATGGCCGAGGTATCAAGGTCGAACACGGCGAAGATGGATATTTCATCGGCCCAACCGTGTTTACCGATGTAAGCCCTGGATCAGAGATCCACAAGACAGAGATCTTTGGTCCGGTAGTCGTGATCCTTAAGGCTCGTGATCTCGATGAAGCGATCTGCATCATCAATGAGAGCCCGTACGGAAACGGTGCCTCCATCTATACTCAATCCGGCTATTATGCCCGGAAGTTCAAACTGGAAACTGATTGCGGGATGATCGGTGTCAATGTCGGGATACCTGCCCCGGTTGCACATTTACCATTTGGAGGCACCAAGGAATCCCAGTTTGCGCAAATAAAAGGGCAGGGAAAAGCGATCGTTGATTTCTTCGTTGAGAAGAAGGTCATCACCGAACGATTCTGGCCCGAAGTCGATCCGATCGGGGACTAGTCAGGAACAAAGTCCGAAAATCCCCAATTTAGACACAGGTGGAGAATCACTCCTGGCTGAGAACGATCGCGGAGGCATCTATGGATCAGACAGTCGAGAAGTACCAGCAGTATGTCATCACAGAATTTGTGAAGAATGTTGAACCTGTTGTTTTTGACAGTGCTCAAGACGCAGTGATTATAGATACAACGGGCAGGGAGTTTATCGACTGCTTTTCCGGAATCTCTGTCACAAACACCGGGCACTCCAATCGTGAGGTAGTAAAAGCCGCCTCAGCCCAGATCGAAAAGTTCGTCCATTGCTGCTCCTATGTTTACCACAGCCCTCCTACGGCGGATCTGGCAGAGAAACTGGCACAGATCACTCCAGGACAACTGAAAAAGACCTTCTTCGCCAACAGTGGCGCGGAAGCAATCGAGGGAGCACTTCGCTTGGCTAAGCTCTATACCGGAAAACGGGAATTCATAGCCCTGCAGTTGAGTTTCCATGGACGCAGTCTGGCAACCCTGAGCCTTACCGGAAACTCGAGTCGTAAGAGGAGTGGAGGGCCCTTTGTGCCAGGCATCAGCTTTGCACCGGTGCCATACACTTATCGGTCCCCTTTCGGCAAGGACCCCACTGAGTGCTCCTCGCGGTGTGTCCAATATCTGCGGGATGTGATCAGATTTGACACTTCCGGGGACGTTGCCGCCCTGATTGCCGAGCCAATCCTGGGGGAAGGAGGGATTATCGTACCTCCCCAAGGTTTTTACTCCGCAGTCAAAGAAGTCCTCGATGAACAGGGCATCCTTTTTATTGCCGACGAAGTCCAGACCGGTTTTGCCCGAACAGGCCGGATGTTTGCAATCGAACACTACGGAGTTGAACCGGACATTCTCGTTACGGCCAAGGGGATTGCCAATGGATTCCCACTGGGAGGATTCACCACCCGTGACGAGATTGCCGCAGCCTTCCGTCCAGGGGACCATCTCTCTACATTTGGTGGAAATCCGGTCTCTTGTGCGGCGGCTCTTGCCAATATCGAGTTCATAGAGAACGAAGGCCTTTGCGAGCAGGCTGCAATAAAGGGCGAGTATGTGCTGGACAAGCTCCTTGGCTTGCAGCAGCGGTTTCCTATCATTGGTGAGGTCAGGGGAAAGGGGCTGATGATCGGAGCTGAACTGGTTCTGGATGATGCATTGACGCCGGCTACCGGGGAAGCTGCGGCAATCAAATCCCGTTGCCTGGAGAAGGGTGTTCTGCTGGGCGCTGGAGGCGCTTACGGAAACGTTCTCAGGCTGCAGCCTCCTCTAGTCATTACCCAGGCGCAACTTGATAATGTTCTAGACGCCATCGAACAATCACTTCGGGAAGTTTCCAGCAGCCAGGAAGATAGTAATGACGACGGTCCCATGGTCAGAACCGGGTATTGACCGCACGCTACAACCGGCAGGATCCTGGGCCAATAAGGCCGAAATTACCTTATGGAAGACGAACAGGACCGGTTGAAAGAGTCCGGAGGATTGATATGAATCCACTGAAAGTCTGGTTGTATCTATTGGTAATTCCATTTTTCGGGTCGATACTCGGACAAACGGAGTTCAGAGCCTTAACCCTTTCAGGGGTAGTAGTAATCGAAGACGGAAGGCCGCTCCCCGACCGAGCGAGAATCGAAATGGTCTGCAGTGGAAAGACCCAACCCCAAGGTTTCACAAAGCCTGACGGCACCTTCAGTTTCAGAGTCGGGGGAGACCAGGCATTCGCGATCAGCGCCACTGACTCCAGGAGCCCAACCCCCAATGCGCCGGTTGGAGCCAGAGGAGAAGATCGCAGCCATGTCAACCTGATGAATTGCGAGGTGCGGGCTTCTCTGGAGGGATTTAAATCAAGTTCGATCAATCTGGGACGACGCTCTGTCTTTGAAAATCCAGATGTAGGAGAGATAGTGCTTTACCCGCTGGATGGACCTGCGGGAACCCTAGTCAGCTCCACTACGGGAACCGCCCCGAAGAAGGCTCGAAAAGCTTACGAGGCAGCCCAGGAGGAACTGTCCAAGGATACCCCCAACCTGGAAGAGGCCTCCAAGAAACTGGAAGCTGCTGTTGAGGAGTACCCCGGATTTGCAGATGCCTGGAATCTGCTCGGTGAAACCCAGGCCCGACTGGGAAATCTCTCAGATGCACACTCGTCGTTCAGCAGTTCCCTGGAAGCAGATCCGACCTTGATCCCCCCGGCGTTAAGTCTGGCACTGCTGGCATTACAACAGGGTCAAGCTGATGAGGTCATTAAGATAACCGACAAGTTGATTGGCCTCGCACCAGATTCCGCCGAGGCACATTATTACCGAGGCCTGGCTCATGCAGCACTAGGGAGCCTCCGAGCGGCTGGAGAGGACCTGACCTTCGTTATCGAAAGCCAGGATCTGGAACGGTTCCCCCGAGCACTCTACGTTCTAGGCGACATCTATGCTCAGGCGGAAATGATTGGCCAGGCAGCCGAGAATTTCCGCCGATACCTGGAACTCGAACCGGACTCACGTGCAGCTGCAGCAGCTCGAGAGCAACTGGAAGGATGGAAATCCCAGGGTAAATTGGAGTGAATTCTTCCAGCTGCAATAGGGGAACGTAACCATGGATTCCGGGGTCCTCGTGAAGACAGCTGTTCTTCTTATCACCATTACCCATGGCGGCTTTGGCGGAACTCAACGAGAACTGCCGGTCAGCTTCCCACCTGCCACTAACATCGAGCTCAAGGTAGCTTCGGATCATCCCAGATGTATCTTTCGTCCGGATTCCCGACCAGGACCAGGGAGAAGTTTTCAGCAGATTCGAGAGCTTTATCGCACAGACGACACTCTTCAATCGATCCTTCAGAAGGCCTTGGCCGTAGATCCTCAGGACCAACACCCGGCCGCGAATGCCGCCTGCTGGATCGTTTCGGGGGAAGACCGTTTCGCCCGGGCGGCGATTGACCAAATGCTGCAAGAACCGCTCGACAAGAGTGGCGAACCTTACTACAGCAAGGTCTGGTCATATGCCCTCGCCTATGATTGGTTGTTCCATCATCCATTCTTCGACGACTCAAGAAAGCGTCATGTTGCAGCAGGGATTCGAGAACGGATCAATACGGAACTGAATGGACTGGACACCGGCTACATGGCTCTCTGGCACGGCCGGAACCAGGCAGCCAACGGTGTGATGATCGCTGCCTTGGCCCTCGCCGAGGAACCCGGAATGGAAAAGGAACTTCAACGAGCGCTGGCCCATTGGCTCGAGTCGATGCGGGCCCTGCGTTTCAGTGAAGGATGGCCCGAAGGTGCAAGCTACTGGATTTACAATCGTGCCGGTCCTTTTGCATTGGCATCTGATTGCGTCATAACCTCAACTGGTCTCGACCGAATCGGGGATCTGGATATCCGGGAAGTCATGAGAACCATAGGGCTTTGGCAGATCTACCAATACGGCCCAAACGGAGTGTTCGAGCCGTACGGAGATTCCTCCGGCTCTCTTCACTTGGGCGATACGGGTTGGTGGACCCTGACTTGTGACTACTATGCAAGACTTTCAAGAGATCCCGCTGTTGCAGCTGGTGGCGACTATTTTCGCAACCGGTCGCCGGACCCTTACGGCAAGCGAAAATACTACTGGTACGCCGCTCTTTCTTATGACCCCGCTGTGCGCCCTCCAAAGGAAGAATACAATCCCGAAGAACCGGAACTGTGGTTGAGAATCCATTTACCCCAGGCAATGCTCTTCGGACGGAATAGTTATGGTGTTGCCTTTTTCAGAGGAGAGTGGGGTGATCCTGATGAGCTTTTTGCCAGCTTCAAAGCAGGTGATCTTCTGGCTCATCACGATCATTACGATACAGGCAGCTTCACCATTCAAAGGGGTGGGAATCTCATGCCCCAGACAGGTTACTACGGCAGTTATTACCAAAAGCATCGCTTGGGTTATCAGGTGCAAACTGTGTCGTCCAACAGCCTCCTCATACTGGCACCGGGTGAGTACAGCAACTGGTTGAGACGAAAGCAGGAATGGTGGCCCTGGGTAAGCGGCGGACAGCGCGTGATCTCCCCTACTGGATTCGATTGTGTCAACTTGGACCACTATCGCCGGCAGCTCGAGAACGGCCGCTACCTGGAGCGCGCCGAGATCACAAGCTGGGAAAGCGTCCCCGGTCGATACGACTACATCGCTGCCGACATCACAAAATCCTATAATTCAGGCTACTTCGCCGAACCGGGCAACCTGGCCAAGGCAAAGCTTGTCACGCGGCAGTTTCTTTACCTTCGTCCCCAGGAAACGTTCATTGTCTACGACAGGGTTGAGACAAGCGACCCAGGTCTTCTTGTTAAGCACCTCCTCCATTGTCTGAGTAAACCGCTTTCAGCGCGTGAACACCTTCTGACGGGATCACCGGAAAACGGGATCTTGGAGAGTAATGACCGGAAATTCTGGTGGGAAGAGGGAAACGGCCGGATGAATGTCCAACTTTTGCTACCCCAAGAGGTACGAGTCCTAAAGATCGGAGGACCTGACTTCAGCTTTTATGTAGAAGCGGATGGTGATCAGTCTGACGGCTTTGACGGAGAAAACCTTATCGAAGGGTCCTCCCGTAAAGGAGCGGGGCTGCGAGTGGACGAATGGCGGCTCGAAACGGAACCGAAAATCAAGGGCATCGAAACTCGATTTCTGACCGTGCTGTCCCCTCGCCTGAAGGAAAGACCTAAGAAGACACCGGAATGCGATCTTATTCAGTCAGATGACACTGTCCATGTTCTCCGTGTAGGATCCGATATCCTTGTTTTCGCTCACCGTCCCCACTCGCTGAGCCAGATGACAATCCCGGTTCGGGGAGGGAAGCGTCTTCTGGTCCTGGATGCTGAACCTAACGGATCCTACCTAGCCGGAGAGCAAGACTACCTGGCTAGTCCGGAGGGGATTCTTCAAGTTGAGCGGTTGTCAGGTGACACAATTGAACTAATCCGTGTTCCGAATTGATATTCACCTTCGAGATAGCATTGCACGGAAGACAACCGGATTAGATCTCAATTCCCATCCAATCGAGGGCAAATTTCTTAAGCGTCTTCTTCTGAGATAGCGAAATTGTCCGGTCGAACGGCAAGGGGTCCTGATTGGCTACTCGTTCCAAAAGCGCAACCTGATTTCTGAGGGTTGCTTCAAGAACTCTCGGAGAGATAACGTCTACAGTCTCCCGGGAACTATGGTGGAAATGGCGGGCTGCCACAAAGGTAGGACGATAGTACCAGACGGTCGGAACTCCTATCACATTCAGAGGAAAATGGTCGCTGAATGGGCATATTTCAGTGAGTACCTGCCCAGGGAAACCAGTCTCCCGGTTGACCCTTTCAACGAGTGCCCGCAGGGATCTTGATCCGGTGCAAAAAAGCTCCGTGTTCCCCATCCAGGCACCGACTGCATCAATATTGATCCCAAGTTGGATCTTCTCGGCATCTTGAACCGAGGTGGCAAAGTGCCGGGCACCTTCGGACAGCTGTTCTTCTGCCCCGTAAGAAATGAAACGGAGCGTGCGCCGTGGCCTGCTGCCGGCAAAGACTCTGGCCAGTTCAATAATCGAAGCGACTCCAGTCAGGTTGTCGTCGGCTCCGGGATTGTTTCCGACCGAGTCATGGTGTCCTGAGATCACGATTGCTTCATCTGTCTGTCCTCTGATCTCTGCGATGACATTCTGAGACACCGCGTCTCTGACAAAGGAGTCGAGCTCAAGACGAACAAACGTCTCCTGGTTCCTAACAACTTCCCAGGCTGTCATATAGGGAATGTTTACCACCGGACAGGTGATGAAATCGATCCAGTACCGGGGAAACCCGACTGCTACGGTCCAGTCAAAAGGGACTTTGTCATCGACTATCAACAGAGCCGCCGGACGCGCTTCCATGACCCTTTTGAACCTCGCCAATTCGAAAAGCACTGATGCATACACCAGTCCAATCTTGCCCTTCAATCGGCTCTCTGCTTCTCTGGTGGAGTGAGGAATCTTCTCAATAAACACCAGTTGACCTTCCAGAGTCCCCTCGGTTGAAGGCGAGTGTGCAGCAGGTTCGCTTTCGATTCGTCTCCAGTGGCTGCCATCCCCCACCGATAATTCGCAGACGCTATGTCCAAAGGTGAGGCAAGGGAACTCCTGCTGCTGGATGTTGGAGAGACCCAACTCCTGGAAACGGCCTTCGATCCAGTCGGCACCTGCCTTTTCACCTTCTGTTCCTGCCACCCGTATACCGATGTTCTCAAGGGTTCTAATCGTTTCCATACACAAATCGCCGCTCACTTTTTCTGCTCTATCGATCATTCTTAACTCCTTATTCCAGGCTAATGGCTAACCACCATCCTTGAGCTGAACTGACTCACTGATCCCGTGATTTGAAACCGGTTACAGCAAAAAGAAACAACATGCTCAGGTAAACTTCAAGTCCATTTTGAGCTGATTTTCAGACCAGTACTTCCCTTCCTCTTTTAAGGGTCACATAATAGTGGAGTTGGAGGATATAAGCATGCAGAATCGCCGTCAATTTGTATGGGGCGCAGGATTGGGAGTTCTCGCGGGTGCCGCTGCCGCAAACACAGTCAAGGGTTCGCCGGAAAACCGGCAGGAACTGGACGTGGGCACAGGGAAACGAATCAGGATCGGAATTATTGGTGCAGAAAACAGCCATACAATTCGATTTGGAGAGACCTTTAATCAACAGAAGGCGTTTCCAGGTGTCGAGGTAGTTGCTGTATGGGGCGAAACAGAAGAATTCGCTCAAAAAGCTGCCCAGGCCGGTTCGATCCCTAAAATCGTAAAACGGCAGGAGGAGTTGCTTGGCGCAGTCGATGCGGTCATCATTGATCACCGCCACGCCAAATATCATGCTGCCGCAGCGGAACCATTCCTGAGAGCCGGAATTCCCACCTTCATCGACAAGCCTTTCACCTATCGAACCGCCGAGGCCCGCCACATTCTGGACCTGGCTGAGAAGTACGGAACTCCCATTACCTGTCTAAGTACTCTTGGATTTGGCCCAACTATTGACGCTATGCGGAAGCAGGTAGAGGATTTGGGGGAGATCTCATCCATCATTGTCACCGGACCCGCGGGTATCAACAGCAAATATGGAGGTATCTTCTTTTACGGAGTCCATCTGGTGGAACGTCTTTTCAAACTTTTCGGAGACGATGTGATGGCGGTACGGGCCACACGCCATGGTCCACACACGACGTTTCAGTTTAAATTCAGTTCAGGTGGCCTGGCGACGGCCATCCTCGCCAAGGGTTGGTATGTCTATTGCCTAACCGGCGAAGGACTGAGAGAAGTCAAGCCCGGTAGCGATGAAGATGATCGATTGTGGACCTATTCTGCAATCGTCCGCATGTTTCAAACCGGGAAAGAGCCTCGAAGCCACGAAAGCATTCTCCGAACAGTCTCGACTCTCGAAGCGATGGAACGGTCTGTGTACAGCGAAGGGTGGGAATTACCCGTCGTGTGAAGAGTCACGAAGAGCCTCTGTAGCCTGGCCACTCGGAGGAACCGCCTTCCTAGTTCCGGGGGGTCGGTACCTACTAAACAAAGCCGATCATTTTGTTGGGAAAGCGTATGATCAATCCTGTGAGACCTGTACTGATGATCTTGGCACTTGTCCTGGCAAGCCCGTTATTCGGCACGGCCTTTCTTTCCGGACAGCAAGCGGAAACGGCGCCCGACCGTTTGGAACAGGCAAACCAGATGATCTCAGAGGGCCGCATCTCAGAAGCCGTCACCCTGCTCACCAGTTACAAACAGGACCGACCGTTGGACGCACATGGCTATTTCCTGACCGGATTGGCCTACTTCCAGACCCAGAATTGGGTTCGGGCAGCTTTCGAGCTGAAAGAGGCTGTCAGTCTGGCCCCGGAGAATCCCGAGTATGCGATTCTCTACGCCAATGTCCTGACGCATCTCGGCCAGAACGAAGCTGCAGTAGAATCCCTGGCGGTACTTCAGCATGACGAACAGATTGAAAAGCTGACAACCGCCTGGGCGTGGGTAATGAGCGACACGCTCTACCGGGCCGGATCTAATGATGGAGCTTTAAAGGTTCTGGATCACCTCGCCCGAAGAAATCCTGAGGATCCCCGGGTTGATCTAAACCGCGGCCAGGTTTACTACGTCAAGGGGGATCACGAAAGCGCACGCAAATCCATTGAAACATGCCTGTCGAAGCAACCCGAGAATAACCCGGGAGCCTATTATGAGTTGGGTCGGATTTTGGAACAACTCGGAGACTCTGAGGGAGCCAAAGAGGCCTACACCAGGGCAGTGCAGCAAGACGAGGGAAATTCCGAGTACCTCTGGAAACTGGGAGCGGTTACTCTGGCGCTCGGAGAGCCTGATGAAGCGATCCGATATCTGGAGATGGCCCGGTCTGACGCGGAAACCTTTCCGGAAATTTACTATGTGCTGGGAAGAGCCTATCAGGCAGCTCGAAATAGAGAAAAGGCGATGGAATGCCTGAAGAGATTTCAACAGATTTCAGGGGTTGACCGGAAGGAAGAATACGATCGAATCGAGGCAGGTAAACTGGTAGGCAAAGGTGAAGACGCATTAAATCGGGGAGACACTGAAGAGGCCGAAGCGTTCTTCAAGGAAGCGCTGGAAACGAATCCTGGCAACTGGGCAGCTAATGGCTACCTCGCCGAACTTTACCTTGGCCTTAACAGGTTGGAACAAGCTTCTCAGTATATTCAGAAACTCAGAGAGATCGATAGCAATCATCCGGTAGGTATGTACCTGGCTGCCCGGTACTGGTATCGGCAAAACGATTTGGAAAGAGCTCGCCAACTGGCCGAGCAGGTGAGGGTTGAACGTCCTTCCAATCCCGAGTTAAGAAACCTGTTAGGAAACATATACTTTGGACTGAACATGTGGGAAGAGTCCTTCAAGGAGTACCGGGCTGCAGTCGCCCTGGCACCGGACAGACCTGAATTCCGAATGAACCTCGAGGCGGTCCGTAAACACCTTCCAAACCAGTAGGCTCTGTTCTTGTCAGTCTCAACCTTAACTTTACCTCTCCAG
>JAUWTT010000138.1 GCA_030614585.1 Acidobacteriota bacterium | reverse complement strand
TTCGTGCTTTAGTGGTTTATCCTTCTTCACTCCGACCCACCCCGGCATCCGGTATTCGTCATTCTTTGTCGTGAACTTAATCGGGAACTTTGTCTAAATTCTGGTGGGCGAATCGACAAGGTTCACGACAAAGCTTGCGACGAAGGAAACCGATCCGGCATCTGGCATCTGGCATCAACCACGATTCTCTCACCCGTTGGAACGCTCTTGTCAATCTCAATGGACTTGCTACCTGAACCTGTTGTCTGGACACTGATGCTACGATACGGTCATGGAAAAGGAGATCTCCGGAGTTAACCTCGAAATTATTTCAGGTGACATCGCTTCTCAAGAGGAGGTTCAATGCGTCGTGAATGCCGCCAACGCACAATTACTGTCTGGAGGTGGCGTGGCCGGTGCTATCCATAGAGGAGCGGGGCCGGACCTGGCCCGCGAGTGCAGACCACTTGCCCCTATTTCTCCTGGTCAGGCTGTTATCACCGGGGGGCACAACTTGCCTAACGAGTATGTAATCCATTGTCTGGGACCAATCTACGGGGTAGACAACCCGTCCGAAGAGCTTCTCGCCGACTGTTACCGCAATGCACTGCAACTAGCAGAGCAGAAAGGGATCACGTCGATCGCTTTTCCTTCGATCTCAACCGGGGTGTTCGGCTATCCAATGGCGGATGCCTCCGAGACGGCTTTCCGAACGATACTGGAGGAGATACCTAACCTCAGGAGTGTGCGAAAGATCCGCTTTGTCCTTTTTGGCAGTGACGCCGCTGAGGTACATGAACACACCTTGGCCTCGCTGCACCCGTAAACCATCTCTATCTGTCTTAACCTGATTCGGAAGCCTCTTTTGAACCGACACCGCTGCTCTTCTCCAGCTTTTTACGATCGAATGATGGCGCCAGTTGAGGAGGCCAGTCTGGCGGCACGAAGATGTCAGTTACTGGAAGGGGTGAAAGGCAGAGTTTTGGAGATCGGTGGAGGAACAGGGGCGAATGCACCCTACTATGACCATGGAACCAGGCTTGTCGTCTCCGATCCTGACCCTTCGATGTATCCACTTCTCCTGGAAAAAGCACGCGGCGATAATTCTCGGTTCAGCTTCCTCTCATCTACCGCCGAGTCGATTCCTTTTGAGGCGGATCAGTTCGACCTGGTGGTATCGACTCTTGTCCTTTGTTCAGTCATCAATCCGGGGCGGGCGATGGCCGAGATTTCGCGAGTGCTCAAACCAGGGGGAAAGTTCCTCTTTCTGGAACATATCCGGGCGACTGGAAAGAAAGCATACCTGCAGGATGTCGTCCAGCCACTCTGGTCGCTGGTCGGTTCTGGTTGCCATCCAAATCGACCCACCGTTTCCCTCATCCGGGATGCGGGTTTTGACGTTGAGAAGCTGGAGCTTTTCGACCCGTTCTCCAGTTTTCCGGGGATAGCCCGCTTCGCCCTCCAGTTTCTGACCCCCTTTGCGCAGGGCGTGGCGAGGAAAGAGTAACGGCGGTAATCGGTGATCGGTAATCGGTGATCGGTAATCAAGGTCACCAAGGAAGTACCGCATTTGACATTTGTCATTTGAAAAATAGACTCCGATTGGCCAAGCTGCCATAGTAGGCAGGCAGGCAGGCAGGCAGGACCGATCCCAATCATGAAGATACGCGAATCCTACGAGCGTGTTACCGAAGGAATGGCTCTCAAGGAGCTGTGGGGACAATTCAAGACTGAAGCTGAATCCAGTTACAAGCTGTATTCCGAGGAAGTGGACTGGGGGTCTCTCCAGAAAATTCCGCGCTGGAAGCGCTTCTTCAAAATCAGTTGGATCCTCTTCAAGGCGATGCTGTTTCACCTGACACCGGCACGCCGAGTGCTACTCCTGATCTCTCTCCTGTTGTTTGTCAGCGGAGTCGGCCAGGTTCCGAATAATCGACCAAGCTTGGCACTCTGGGGAGGCCTTGGGCTGATCCTCCTCCTCGCTCTGGAACTGGCTGACCGAGTAGTCATGAAACGCGATCTTCAGATTGCCCGAGAAATTCAGCAATGGTTGGTACCGGAGACGCCTCCAGTACTGGATAGCCTGGACATAGCATTCGCAACTCGTCCGGCAAACACAGTCGGCGGTGATTTCTATGACGTGATCCTCGAAGCAGGTGACGAAACGGAAAAGAGAATCCTGCTTGTGATGGCTGATGTGGCTGGAAAGAGTGTTCCTGCAGCCCTGCTGATGGCGACATTTCAGGCGAGTCTGAGAGCACTGGTGGCAACCAACCCTTCACTCGAGGAACTCGCGGTTCGCTTGAACAAGAGCGTTTGTGAAAGGAGTCTTGGCGGCAGGCGTTTCACGACGGCCTTCCTGGCCGAGATCTCCCTTGAGACTCGGCTCCTTCATTACATCAATGCAGGTCACAACTACCCATTGCTTAAGCGTCAGGACGGAACACTGTTGAAGCTGAGCGGTGGTGGACTCCCTTTCGGAATCATGACTACCAGCGAATATGAAATCGAGGAACTCCAGCTGGAGAGCAGCGACTTCCTTTTAATCTTTACCGATGGGGTGGTTGAAGCAGTCAACAGCAGCGGCGAGGAGTTTGAGGAAGGCAGGCTGGTGTCACTTGTGGAGGCAGCCCCCCATGGTTCCGCAGAAGAGAGCTTGAACGTGTTTAGAAAGGCCGTGGACGCATACGTCGGCGGAGCCCGTCAACACGACGACATGACGTGGATGGTGGTGCAGGTGAGTTGAGTGCACGAAATCCCGAAGCTACGGGAGTGCACCGTTTCCGATCGACTGCGTTCAGAGTTGGCGTGCCCCCGTAGAATCACGTCCGAGAATATCCGAATTGATACTGGTTGGCGTGCTGACACTATCCTACTTGACTTGGTTGTAGGCCCACTCCAGCCACTGCGTGGCGATCTCGAGATCGGAAGTATCTACTGTGCCGCCGCACCAGAAGCGGAGTCCAGGGGGGGCATCCCGGTAGGAATTGCAGTCGTAGGCCACACCCTCGTCGGCCAGGAGCTTGACCATCTGCTTGATCTTGTCCCCGGGCAAATCGACCTTCAGGCAGACGCTCGTGCTAGAGCGGTTCTCCTTTTCTTCCGCCAGGAAATCGATCCACGGGTGAGTGGCTACAAAGTCTTCCCAAACCTTGAGACTTGCATCGCTGCGTCCAATCATCCCGGAGAGACCTCCCACCGATTCGACCCAGTTCAAGGCCGCCAGGTAGTCCTCGTTGGCAAGCATGGACGGAGTATTGATCGTAGAACCCTTGAAGATTCCTTCGTTTAGGTCGGCGCCCTTCTTCATGCGGAAGACTTTGGGCAGAGGCCAGGGCGGATCGTAGGAGAGCAGGCGTTCAACTGCTCGTGGAGAAAGAATCAGAACGCCGTGAGCAGCTTCGCCGCCCAGGACCTTTTGCCACGAGTAGGTGATGACATCCAGCTTGTGGTAGGGGACATCCATCGCGAAGATCGCCGAGGTGGCGTCACAAAGGGTCAATCCAGCCCGGTCGTCGGGGATCCAGTCCCCGTTTGGGACCTTCACGCCCGAAGTCGTTCCATTCCAAACGAATACGACGTCGTTGTCGAAGTTTGCCTGGCCCAGGTCAGGGAGTTTTCCGTATTCTGCAGTATGAACCTGCACATTATCGAGTTTGAGCTGCTGCGTGATGTCTACGGACCATCCCTTGCTGAACGATTCCCACACGAAAACATCCACCCCGCGTGGACCTAGGAGAGACCACATGGCCATCTCGAAAGCTCCCGTATCGGAAGCAGGTACGATGCCCACTCTGTAGTCTGGAGGTAGTCCCAGCAATTGCTTTGTCTTGTCGATTGCCTCAGCCAGCTTGGCTTTCCCCCCAACGCTGCGGTGGGAGCGACCGAGTGGTGCGTCTCGAAGTTCGTCCAGGGAATACCCGGGATGCTTGGAGCAAGGTCCGGAAGAAAAGTTAGGATTCTTTGGCTTAACTGTCGGTTTCATAGTTGTTCTCCATGAATTCTATTTACGACCTGAATGATATAGGGTCAGATGTGACTTTCCAACCCTCGAAAACAGTTGCGCACTCACCCTCTCTTGGAAACTCAGGACGGCAGCGTCACAGACGTGGACATCTCTGCCGACGATGATTCGATTGTCTTTCTACTCCAGCAAGACTCAGAAGGCTCGTTATACCTCGTTCCTCTCAAGGAAAAGCCGGTTCACCCGGACAATCGAAGATTGGACAGTTCCTTTAGATCACTTCCGGAAGGCGACTGGAAGATGCGCAGTTTGAACTCGGGAATAACAGCCAGGATATGGTCGAAGATATTGGCCTGAATCGATTCGTATTCGGCCCAGCGGATATCATTGGTGAATACATAAATCTCGATGGGAAGACCATGTTCCGTCGGTGGAAGGTGCCGGACCAATAGAGTCATTCCGGAGTGGACCTTGGGATGGTTGCGCAGGTACTCCCGAATGTAGGCCCTAAAGGTTCCAAGATTGGTTAGCCTTCTACCGTTGATCTTTTCCGAGAGGTCAAAACCCATCTTGTCGTTGTACTCCTCGATCTCAGTGAGCGTCTCCTCGATATAGGTTCCAAGAAAAGCAAATTTCTTGAACCGTTCAATCATCTCGGGAGAACAGAACTCCACGCTGGTCATGTCGATGTAGATTGCCCGCTTGATTCTCCGCCCACCCGATTCCTCCATGCCCCGCCAATTCTTGAAGGAATCCGCAACCAGGGCATAGGTAGGAATTGTGGTGATTGTCTTGTCCCAGTTGCGTACCTTGACACACTGGATTGAAATATCCACGACATCTCCGTCGGCACCGTATTTTGGCATCTCGATCCAGTCGCCAATTCGGACCATATCGTTGACCGAGACTTGGATGCTGGCAACGAAACCGAGTATCGAGTCCTTGAAGACCAGGAGGAGAATTGCTGTCAGTGCTCCAATCCCACTGAGCAGTTTCCATGGCGACTGGTCAATTAATGTACCCAGAATGGCGATCCCACCGATGACGAAGATGAAAGCTTTCAGAGCCTGCAAATAGCCGCGAATGGGTCGGCTGCGGGAAATCTCAAAACGGTTGTAGACAGAAACGACTGCATTTAACAGGGCATCGACGGCCAACAGTCCTACCAGGCCCATGTACGCGACTGCAACATTGGTTATGAAGTCTGAGCGCTGCGGGAAGAGGGTGGCTGAAGAGTAGATGACCAGAGCCGGGGCGATGTGGGAAAGTCTCGTAAAGAAGCTTTTCTCTTGCAGTACGTCGTCCCAGTCCGTCCGAGTTCGACGAACGAACCGGTGAAGTGCCGTGAGGAGAACACGTTTGGCAATCCAGTTTGCCAAAATCGCCAAGAGGAGAACCGCGAGTCCCAGCAGAATAGGCTCAGCCAGAGAAACAGTAGCGTCGGACCATCCAAGGTATCCAATCAGCGAGCGTACGGTTTGATGGAGTGTCTCCATGTAAGAAAGGGTATCAGTTCAGGTCCCTCGAATCATTCTGTTAGTCAATTCGAGCCGAAGCGGGAAGCGTGGTGCCCAAGAACTCGGATGGCCTGTTGACACGTGGTTGAAACGGGATTACCCTCCAACACCGAAAGTCCAGGCGACACCCTTTGGAGGTGATCTGGGTTGCTGCTCTGCGAGAGGATCACCAGGGTAGTTGGGTACGCAGATTGATTGTAGCGACTCCGCTCGGCTGGCACAGAGGCCTGTCTGGAGAAAGCTCATGGAGATTCAACAAGAGCCGGTGGAGATTAGTGCTTCACGGCGACATTCCCGGCTGACGAACCTTCCTAGCGTCAGGACACTCAGCCTCTTCCTTGGCTTGCTACTGCTTTGCGGACTGGTTCTTCATTGGGGCCAACTCAACCGTTACATCCATTACTGGCGCACGCACACCGTCGAAATCGATGGTTTCGTTTTTCACCTTAACCCGCGCGACCAATTCATCACCACGACCATGGTCACGACCGGCACTTGGGAGCCGACCGAGACGTCCGTACTGCGCGCCCAACTTCGTCCCGGTGATACGTATGTCGATGTGGGCGCCTACATCGGCTACTACACCGTGATTGCGTCCAAGTTGGTTGGTCAGAACGGTCGCGTGATCGCCTTCGAACCGGACCCGAGGAATTTTGCACTTTTGAAGCGTAATGTAGAAATCAATGGCTGTACGAACGTGATTCTTGAACAACTCGCCCTCTCAGATCGGCCGGGCAGTATCAAATTGTTCTTGCACGACGTGTCGAAAGGATCCCACAGTATTGTTGAATTTGCTGGAGCGGCGGGCACGGTCGAGGTCGAGGCTGTTCCACTGGATGATTACCTGGCGGAATGGGAGAGGCAGATAGACGTCGTTAAGATTGACACGGAAGGTGCGGAGGCAATCATATTGGACGGTATGCGCGGGACGTTGAAACGGTACAGGAAAGCAAGACTGTTGATGGAATTCTACCCGTACAAGCTGCGAAGGTCCGGACGTGAGGCAGAGAGCCTGCTCGAAGAACTACGGTCTCTGGGATTTCGATTCTATAACGTCGACGAAAAAGAACGTGAGGTGGTTCCGGTCACTGCGTCACAACTGCTCGACCAGTATCCGCCGGACAAGCCTGTCTGGACTAATCTTTTCCTGGAACGGTCGGCAGAGAAGAGATGATGCACCGAGCGGGATGGCCACCTTGTGTTACCGGGGTGACAGCAAGCGGCGCAAGGAAATAGGGAACAGGCTGGATTCCGTTCGGCGAACGCGCCCCGCCGAGGGCGGGGAACCACTTTTCTGCTGTTTTCTCACACAGGGCCTTCAAACCTCCAAAGGTCTCGCCGTTGACTTCTTCGACAGTTGGGTCCTCCAGCGTCGCCGTCGGGAGCAACGTCTATCTCGGTGAGGGACCCCACGAACAGCGATCGCTCCTGTCCAGCAGACCAACGGTAATTCGCCACCGACGCTTGCCGTTTTCACCCCTCGCAGATCTCTCAGAAGCGAGTTCGACCTCCCAAAACCGCTCCTAAGCCCCTCTTTGACCCTGGGAACATACCTAAACGAATGATTCCATTCTAGTTATCCTGGTTCGATCCCAAATCCAAAGTATCTTCCTGCAAAAGCTGGATTTGCGCGAGTGAAAGCCTTCTAATGAAAGAGGTCGTCGATTGAATCGATAACAGGACATTACCCAGTCACTTTTGGAGGTTTCACCATGAAGGGTCTTTCACAACCATCCATATCCGGCAACTGTTGTTCAGCCAGTCATTGTGCGGGTTGTGGTGTTTCAGGATTCAGCCGCAGGGAGTTTATGGCGGGAATTGG
This sequence comes from Acidobacteriota bacterium, assembly GCA_030614585.1. Lineage (GTDB taxonomy): Bacteria > Acidobacteriota > UBA6911 > RPQK01 > JAPXNP01 > JAUWTT01. Next base: position 1,424 of record JAUWTT010000138.1, on the reverse strand, counting down.
GGGAATTGCGGCCGGTTCGGCCGTCATGGCCTCTCGAAAAGTATCGGCTTCCAATTCTAGCTGGGAAAGCGAGTTCTCCCAGAGGATTGATCCGATTCGCTATCCGTTAGTGGTCCAGCCTGTTTTTGTCTACGGCCTGCAGCAGCGGCGTGAAGGGACAAGTTGGAGACATTGGGGAGGAATTCATACGGAAAGAGATGCCGTCGAAGAAAGGAGTAGGATTTCTTCGGAACTCGAAAAACTGGCCCGTCAAGCCGATTTCCCGCTTCGATTCCTGCCTCTCGAGTCAGTCCAAAATGTGGAATCAGCTCACCAGATTTCTGACGGTAAACACGATGCTCTGATCATGTATCCGGCTGGTGGCTGGGTTGATGTTCTTGAGGCTCTGACCAACCCGGACAAGTTCACACTCATGTTCCTCAGGCATCGAAGTGGGCCGGCATACCTCTGGTACGAGATTGTCTCAAATCGCTTCCTCCGAAAGACGGTCGATGATTTTGGTCAACCTGGAATCGATACCAGGGATGTCGTCGTAGACCGAACGGAGGAATTACTCTGGAGGCTCCGCGCTTTCTCAGGATTAAAGAACACTCGAGGTAAGAAGATCGTTTGTATCGGTGGTGCGGCCGGATGGGGCCAGGGAGGAAAATCTGCCCCGGAGAATACTCAGAAGCGTTTTGGCATGAACCTGGTTGATGTCAGCTACGAGGAGTTGGGTCAGCGACTCAAGTCAGCCTGGGAACACCGGGAACTGGTCGCCTCCAGTAAGGATCAGGCCGGGAAGTACTTAGCCCAGGGAAATGTCACACTGGAAACATCGAGAGACTTCGTGGAGAAGGGATTCCTGTTGACTGAAGTGTTCCATCAGATACTGAAAGAACATGAGACGGATGCGATCACCATTAATCAATGTATGGGGACGATCATGGAGGTATCGGAAACAACCGCTTGTCTCCCCCTATCTCTACTGAATGATGCGGGCTATTTGGCCTTTTGCGAGTCGGACTTCGTCGTCATTCCTTCGGGTGTTTTGCTCCACTATATTTCTGGCAAACCGGTTTTCCTCCAGGATCCAACCTATCCTCATGATGGCATCGTGACCCTGGCTCATTGTACCGCTCCGAGGAGAATGGATGGAGTAAACTTGGAACCGGCTAGAGTTCTGACTCATTTTGAATCGGATTGGGGTGCGGCTCCAAAAGTCGAAATGAAGATTGGACAAGAAGTCACAGTAGTAGATCCTGATTTCAACTTCGAGCGGTGGATGGGCTTCCGAGCCGAAATCGTCGACAACCCTTTTCTCGATATTTGCCGGTCTCAAATTGATGTGGCGTACACCTGTGATACTGACCGACTGAACGAAGAAACCCGCGGATTCCACTGGATGCTCAGCTACGGGGATTACCTCAAGGAAATGGAGTATG
>JAUWTT010000043.1 GCA_030614585.1 Acidobacteriota bacterium | reverse complement strand
CTTGAGAAGGCTGTCGAGAAAGCGGCTAATTGGCATATTTGTAAGACAAAAAAGATTGTTAAACAGAATGCCGTAGGTTTCTCCGAGGACCCGCTTGTAGTCGGCCTCGAGCTTGTCCTGACGAGGGGGAAGGGAGGCTCCCAGCGGGTTGTACACTAGGTTCAGTTCGAGGCCGCTCCCTGGATGGCCGTATCCAACTCCGTTGAGCATTCGAAGCGCTTCAATCGAGCGTTCAAAAACTCCTTCACCACGCTGACTATCAGTATTTTCAGCAGTGTAACAGGGCAGTGATGAAATCAGGGCAACTGAATGTTCTGCGAAGAAGTTCGGAAGTCCCCGGTACTTGCCATTCACGGTTAGGATGGTCAGGTTGCTGCGAACCATGACGCGTCTGCCCACTCGCGAAACCTCTTCGACAAACCAACGAAAATCAGGGTTCATCTCAGGCGCTCCGCCGGTGATGTCGATGGTTTCAATCTGCGTACTGGAAATCGCCGAGAGACATTCCTTCATGGTCTCCCGAGTCATAATTTCCTTGCGATCAGGTCCCGCATCGACATGGCAGTGGGTGCAAGTCTGGTTGCACATCTTACCGACATTGACCTGAAGAATCTCGATTCCTCGAGCTCTCAATGGATACAAGCTCGCATCAGCCAGTTTCTCTCCAAATGAAGGGATTTGGCTCATTGATTTCTCCAGGAACTGGAGTTGCACAAGCGGATTGGCAAGGTCATTTTGGATAGCTTTAAGAGTCTTCATTATCAGTCGGTCTCCTAGGTACTCTGAAGCTTTGCTCGTGCAAAACGGACGAGGACTGTCAGAAGTACTGCGGCCGCGGCGACACCCAGCACCAATCCCCACGGAATCTCACCCTGGGTGACCGCTTTGGTGACGGCATCAGCGCCCACAACATACAGAACGGTTCCCGGGAGCATGCAGAGCCAGGACCAGAAGACATAGGTCCAAAACGGAACTCGCGTAAGCCCAAAACCGTAATTGAGCAGGTTAAATGGGAAGATGGGGACGAGTCGGGTTAAAGCGACTATCGTTGCTCCATGCGTTTCCGTCATTTCATCAAGGCGTCGGAAGGTCTCCTTACCGGAAAGCCAGCGGGCGATTGCATCGCGGGCGAAATACCGTGCAACCAGGAAAGCGAGGGACGCTCCCAGTGTTGCAGCTATACTGACGACGGCGATTCCGATGGCGGAACCGAAAAGAGCCCCCGCGATAACGGTCAGCGCGACACCCGGAATAGCTGCCACGACGGCCACTGCATATATCAGGATGAAAACAACCGGACCCCATGATCCAAGGCCATCAATCCAATCGCGCAGGCTGCCCAGATATTTATCTGCTTCGAAGACTCGAGCCAGCACAATGATCAGGACGATAGCTGCGATCAGGATTAATGGTCGCCAGAGACCTGATCTCTCTGAACTGGTTTCGCTTGAAGCCTCGGTTAATCTGTTAGCCGCATTGTTTGTCTGTCTGTCCATGTCCTCATCTTTCGATCGCAGATAACAAAGTGGTTCACACCTGCCATCTCAACTCTCTTGCTCATTCAAGCCCCAGTCATATTCAAAATAGCCGACCTCAAACTCCGTGTTCTCGAGGTGTGAACGACCTGATTGAGGTAGATAGGAGCTAACGAAATTCAGAATCGCTCTCAGGGCCGGTCCTTGTCGGTTCCATAGCACTCCACAAAGTCCTCTCCGAACCAGTTTTAAGGATCTCAGAAAGGAAGACGACCTTTTCTGTGGGATCGATTCGGAATTTCATTCTGGATGTTCCTGTTTCTTCTGAAGGTTTGCGTCCAGATGGCGTTTGCTAGCTGCTTGCGATCAATGCTTCGCGCACGGGAAAGAGGAGTTGCCTGGTTAGTTCAATCGTCCCTTCACTGTCGAATCCGTCTCCCACAATGTATACGAAATAGCCCGGAGTCGCCAGGGATGCCACTACCAGTGGGCCTTCGTGAATCATCCGAATCTCCGTGCCGGAAAGATTGACTGTTGCCCCTTTTGTAGGCAGTAGCTGATTTTCATCGCGCGCCTCAAGCATGAGTGACAGGAGCCCAGAGTCCCCTCTAAACACATAGTGAACGAAGGAGGCTCCCTCTACGTTGCAGTCCATGATTCCGACCAGGCTATAAGCTCCCGGCAGCTGCCCAAGCTGTGCCTCTATCTCTTTTTGGTGAAGCGCGAGTGGAGAATCATCAGTTGGTCGCCCCGTGCACCTCAAATGGTCAAAGGCGATTTGACGATAATGATCGACGACTTGCACCTCAGTCAGGTGGAAGAGGTCATTCTCTATGAGTGAGAAGTATGTGACCACGCTCAACACCGTGATCAGAAGCGCTGCAGCGACTCGAAAAGGTATCGATAGAGAATTCCGCTTCGTACGGGTTTCAGCCTCGATACGTTGTTGAAGCTCGGTCGGGGCCGAGACCGACTCCCAGGCGTTCTTCAGTGTGACTCGGATGTCCGCCCGCTGCCGGCGCTCTTCACTGCAATCCGGGCAAAACTCAAGGTGCGCAAGAATCTGGCGGTTTGTCTCGATACTCAGTTCATCGGAAAGAAAATCGTCGAGAAGTCGTTTAACCTGGGTGCATTCGACCGTTTCAAGTTTCCTTATCTTGTGCATTCGTTGGACCTCTTTTCCAGAAACCGGATCATGCCGTCTGAGTATTTCCCAATTGACCAAGGAATCGTTCCCTGAGAAGACCTCGGGCACGGTTGAGTCTCGACATCACTGTGCCAATCGGTATCTCAAGAGTCTCCGCGATTTCTTTGTAACTTAAGCTTTCCACGTCCGCCATCACCAAGACTATTCGATAGTTCTGGGGGATTCTGTTCACCATCTCGAGAATCTCCTCTCTCTCAATTCTCTCTTGGGCATTTGAAACCACGAAAAGTCTCCGCTCGGGAACGTCTTCTAGCTGAACACTCAGGTATCGTTGGTTCTGCCGTGAATGGTGCTGTGTGACGCGCATTAGAATCTTGAAGAGCCAGGCTTTGCAGTTGGTGCCGGGTTGATAGTTCTTGAACGACTTCCAAGCCTCTTTGTATGTCTCCTGCACAAGGTCCTGTGCAAGGTGAGAGTCCCGGCAGGTACGCAATGCCATGCGGTATAGAACATCCGTGTGGGGAAGTGCCTCACGCAGAAACCGGTCTCTCTCAGGTTCATGTCCAACGGGAATTGCCACGATCTCTGCAATCTCCTCAGTTGCTTTCAGCGGGACTGACCAGATTCGATAGCTCCGCTATGTTGATGAGGAGCTTCCTTCTCTGGTATTGAATCCAACCCCGCTTCTTGAACTGAGACATGATTGCGCTCACATGTGGCCGGTTGGCACCGATCATCTGTGCAAGGTACTCGTGGGAAACAGGGATTCGAAGCTTTCTCAGGAATTGCGACGACATGACTTTCATTCCGTGTCCCTCACCCAGTTTTAGTAGAGTGCTGGCAATACGATGTTCCGTGTCGCTGAAGCTCAGGGTTTCCAGTTCTTCCCTGGCCTCTGCAAGCTTCTGGTCAAATAGGCGAATCAGATTCCGACTCAATACCGGAATCTCGTTCATCAAACGAAGCGTGGTCTCCCGATTAGCGACTGAGATCCAAGCTTCTTCGTGGGCAATAGCCTGGGTACGCCGTTTCCGTTTTACACCGAGAACCTCTTCGCCGAATACGTCGCCTGTCCCAAGAACGGCCATGATCCTTTCCCGTCCCTGAGGGTTGGCTACCGAAAGACGCACGGAGCCCCGATTGACGAAGAAGATTGCCTTGGCTTCCTCTTCCTGTCGGAATATCACTTGACCCTTATCGAAAATCCTGTCTGTGAAGGACGCTGCAAGCAGGTGCATTTCTCGGAGTGATAGCTCTTCGGTCAGGCCGGTCTTTTGAAGGTGCCAGAGTCGGTCGGCATTCTTCAGAATCTCGTTGTGTTCACCCTTCTCGATGATTAGCTGTGCAGTGCTCATGGGTAAGACCTCCAGTCTATACGGTTTTATTAACTAGATGATAAAAATGGAAGGTTTTATTCCAAAAAAACGAAAGTTTCTGATTAAATCGACAGGAATTATTAGATTTCAGGGGTTTGTTGGTAATGATTGCTCGGTCCCTGACAAGTCTCTGTCTCGATTCAAACAGCAGTAAATTGGTTGTTTGGTATAGGCTGGGGGGAATTGTGACCCCCTTATCTCAGGCCGGGTCTGTTGGAAGCTTCTCTTCCTCGAAAGAACGCGGAAGAAGTTCGCAAAGTTGTTCAGCGAAGGAGTTAACTGTGTTGTCGATCAGAAACTGTGTCTCAAGGTTCATAATCCCTGCTTTGGCGGTAACGGGTCAGTGTGTCTGGGGACAGAACACGGAAGCAAAGGAGCAATCATCACCTCCACCCGGCTTCGAACGAGTTTTGGAAAGGGGGAAGATCGCCTCGATAGACAAACCTGAGTTCTTGGCGGCAGGAGAAGCGGATGTTGCTGAGGACTCCTGGGTGCTTGGCGTCGTGATCGATGGAGAGGCCAGAGCCTACAGTTTGAGCCTGCTTAACCACCATGAAGTCGTGAACGACGTGCTCGCCGGCAAGCCCATCGCAGCCGTCTGGTGACCGCTGGCTAATACGGCTGTCGTGTACAGCCGCGAGTACCAGGGTAGGCGGCTCAACTTCGAGGCCTCGGGGGGACTTCTTAACTCATCGCTTGTGATGCAGGATAAGGAGACCGATACCTACTGGTCCATCATAAAGGGCAAGGCGATTGGTGGGGAGTTGGAAGGGCACCCTTTGGTGGAGCTTCCGGTTGCTTCGAAGGTACAGTGGAAGGATTGGGTTAAGAGACATCCCGAGACTCTCGTGCTGTCAGTAGAGGGGCGAGAAGACTACCCGAAGAATGTATACGATGACTACATGACCTCTGACAAGGGTTTCGGGGGGGCTGAGGCCATCGACGAGAGACTGGAAACCAAGGAAGAGATCTTTGCCTTTGAGCTGGCCGGTACACACTACGCGGTCCCGTACCGGGTAAGCGCAGGAGGGGCAGTCTTCAAGATTGATGATTTCCATATCTTCCTTTACCGGCCCTTTTCGAGTGAGGTCTATTACTCCACGGTTGCCTTTCGCTCGGATGAGGGCGGTTTTGAGTTTGACCAGGGGAGGTGGTTGCACCAGGGGTCCGGACGGGCCTTCAGTCCGGAAACCGGAGGCTTTCTTGGCGACGACGCACCGTCGCTCAGCAGGATGACCGGTTTCGACACCTTCTGGTACACCTGGAGCCTCATTCACCCCGGAACCGAAGTGTTGAATCATCCAACTCTCAGCCACCCTGGAGCAAAAGCGCAGGCTGTTCAGCCTGATTCGAGGTGAGAGATGTCATCAGAAGCAAGAACAGGAGCCGAAGCTCGTTCCGAAGTCGTGGCGGGGACGAATTATTGTCAAATCTTGTGTAACGCATAGTCTCAGAGATCCTAGGTAGAAATCCTTGTTGCCGAAGCAGGCGTCCTCAGCTCACGACTTTTTCCTTCGTAGGTTTTGTCAGTCGGACGTTATAGATACTGAAGGCTTGCTGATCAGGGCCCACGGACGGTTGGAGTTGCTGCCTGGAAAGGGGTCTCAGATCAGGGGCGGGTGATGCGCTTCACTCGTTTGCCACCCATCTTCGCGAAGTATGGATACGACATCCGTACTGGGCTGGAGCTCCTCGGACACAAAGATGTGCGAACGACGATGATCTACACTCGCGTCCTGAATCGCGGAAGTCTGGGTGTCAGAAGTCCCGCGGACACTTTGTGAGTCCTCAATGCGACGGATCTTATGAGGAAAGCGCATAACACGCTCGGGGCCAGGTGGGAGCACTCCAAAGGTTGGGAACGCCTGGCTCGACTCCCGTATCTGGTGAGCGTATTATCTGGGAAGAAGCACAGTTAACGGACTTATCTGGAAACCAGATAATCAGTAGTTGAACCGACAAGAGAGGACCATGACCGAACGAACTGAAGAAGTCGCCCAAGGCGCCGCGCGAGCGCAAGGCTTGGGCCAGGGTACTGATGCGGTTGACCCGGAAACCTTCAGCTCGCCGCTGACTGCGTCCGCGCTTAACATCGACGCCAAGTCTCGGAGTAACCTCTTTCCGTGGCGTGGGCAGTTTTCGCCCGAGCTAGTCGAGGCGTTGCTTCGCGCATATGCTCCGTCGGGCGCCACAGTACTTGATCCATTCATGGGTAGCGGCACCGTTCTAATTGAGTCGGCGCGGCTGGGCCTTCCGACAAATGGTTGCGAAGTGAATCCGGCTGCGTACCTTCTCGGGCGTGTCTACGAGTTGTGTAACCTGGATCCAGCTGAACGGCACGATCTACTGGACAAAGCCGAGTCAATTCTCACTCGGGTGCGACCCACGGCTTTCGAGTTACCTCTGTTCCGCATGGCGTCGGGTTCGGACTCGCTCCCAAGCAGCGCTCTCGCTTGGATGAGAGCGATGCCTGACACCCGCGTTCGGATGCTCCTTGAAGCGCTTGTCGTGCTTGCCGATGGAGATGCTGCCAGTGATGACGCATATGCCAACAAGTGGTCTACCATCCGCAAGATCGTCGCCAACCTGCCCTTCACCACGTCTCCAGTGCGTGCCTGTCTTTGTGATGCTCGCTCTTTGCACCTTCCTGACAGAAGCATCGACTTCGTCCTGTCATCGCCCCCGTACATCAACGTATTCAACTACCACCACAACTTGAGAGCCGGAATCGAGTCGCTCGGCTGGAAGCCACTTGTCGTTGCCCGCTCCGAGATCGGAGCCAACCGCAAGTTTCGGCAGAACCGGTTCCTCACTGTCGTCCAGTACTGCATAGATATGGCTCTTGCTTTGGCCGAACTTCGGCGCGTATGCAATTACAACGCCCGAATCCTGCTGATACTCGGGAGAGAGTCGAACGTGCACAAGACGGCTTTTTACAACGTCCAGCTTGTGGAGAAGCTTGCCTCCCAGGTTGTCGGCTTGAAACTTGAGCTGAAGCAGGAACGAGTGTTTGTCAACAAGTTTGGGAAAGACATCCACGAGGACATCTTGCATCTGACGTTACCGCACGAACAGTCTCGGCCCGAGAGAGAGATGGTGGAGCCCGCCAGACGCCTCGCGAAGGACGCCCTTGTGGAAGCGCATGATCGTACTCCGGGTGACCGCAAACACTATTTGCACGACGCGATTTGTCGAGCCGATCAAGTCGAGGAATCACCGATCCTGGCGCCGACTGCGGCAGTGGGGGATGCCCTATGACGCTACCCACGCCTCACGGCGACAAGCTGGATGCCCTGCTGCGGAACGAGAAGCTTCCGCGTGCTCAATCTTTCACCTGACTTCTGAGTACCCGGTTGCTCTAAGGAATGATGAATCGATGACCGACACCGTATCCAGCCAGCGAGCGTCATTCTTGATGCGGTTCCAGTCCGCATTGGAGCTGAACTTCTTCCAGGCAGCCTCTCTGTGAGCTAGATCTTCGAAAGCCAGCATGTAGGTAAGGTGAGGAAGTCTGTTCGCGAACACTCCCTCCCCGAAGAAAACCGGTGCCATTCCGCAGTCTCGGAAGATCTTGATTTCCTCCTCATTGAACATGTCAATCTTTGCTGCCGAAGCGACGGCATTCTTCGATTCATAAGTGCGAAGTTCAAACAGGTGACTGCCGTTCTTTCCTTTCGGAACCTCGATGCCGGGATGGCCGGCAAAGGCTTTCAGCAGGGAAGATTCGTAACGCACGTAAGGCATCTGTTTTGTTTCGAAGGTCTTCCATTTCCCAGCAAAGGTATCCGATTTGGCAGCCAATTCGGTATTCGTGATTATTTGAGAAAGCGACTTGTACTGAATCAGCACAATCAGCGACGGACTATGTTTACCTGTAGAAATCCCGAAGCAGCCAATAGGTCCCACGCCCCGACTCTTCATGGCGGGAATGAAATCGTTCTCAACGAAACTGTGGACATGGGACGTGTCGAAATCCCGACGGAGTTGGTATCTGCGCAACTCGTAGTAACTAGCTGCGGTTCCTGCAGCCTCAGTCAGCGTTGTTGATGAGGCACCAAGGGCTGCGGCGATACTCGTAGTTCCAAATTGGCGGCGGTTCATAGCGTGCTCCTTTCAATTGTGTAGTTCGGATTCTATTGGGGGCTACCACAGCCGTCAAGGCGAGCCAGAGGTTTCACTGCAGGTAAGGGGAAGTGGTAGTGGCAATCGAGAAATTGGGGATCTCGACACAGTTTCAACTCCGACTCTTCGAGCTTGGGCTGTTGCGGTTTGAGCAACAGACCCTATAGACTCCTCCTCGGGTATCCTTTGGCGCGAACCGAGCCGAAGCGAGCGGAAGGGTCAACCCGTTTGCCAAAGCATCCAGACAATGTTTCCCCTAAAGCGAAGGAGTATCAAATGTCACGACTGACCGAATCTGCGGAATGGAAAGCACTGGAAGTCCATCGGGAGAACTCTGACCGGCTCCCAATGCGAAAGCTTTTTGAGGAGGAGCCCTCTCGTTTTGACAAGTTCTCCGCCAGGTTCAATGACATCCTTCTGGACTACTCAAAGAACCGGGTTACTGAAGAGACCATGGGGCTTTTGTTTCAGCTGGCCCGGTCTGTTGGACTGGCTGAATACAGAGACAGGATGTTCTCGGGGGAGAAAATTAATTCGACTGAAGGTCGTGCTGTGCTCCATGTGGCATTGCGAAATCGCTCGAACAGGCCAATTCTCGTGGACGGCGAAGACGTGATGCCGAAAGTGAACGCCGTCCTCCAGCACATGAGGACGTTTTCAGAGGCGGTACGCTCCGGTGAATGGAAGGGCTATTCGGGGAAAGCTATTACTGACGTCGTGAACATCGGAATCGGGGGATCGGATCTGGGGCCGGTAATGGTGACTGAAGCATTAAAGCCCTATCAGAAGAAGGGACTGCGGGTGCATTTTGTCTCCAATATTGATGGAACCAATATCGCTGAGGTGCTAAAGGAACTCGACCCGGAAACGGCCTTGTTCATTGTCGCCTCGAAGACTTTCACCACGCAGGAAACCATCACCAACGCACTGTCGGCAAGGAGTTGGCTCTTGACTCACGTCGGAGATTCCGCTGCTATCCCCAGACATTTCGTCGCCTTGTCGACGAATGCAGCAGAGGTTGAGAAGTTTGGAATCGATACCAGCAATATGTTCGAGTTCTGGGATTGGGTTGGGGGTCGCTATTCGCTCTGGTCAGCCATAGGGTTGTCGATAGCGATTGCCGTGGGCATGGATGCATTTGAGGAACTACTTACCGGTGCTCACGAGATGGACGAGCATTTTCGAGAGGCGCCCCTCGAGTCAAATCTCCCAGTGATCCTGGGAATGCTGGGGATCTGGTACAACAACTTTATTGGGGCAGAGTCTCACGCGATTCTCCCCTACGATCAGTACCTCCATCGTTTTCCAGCCTACTTTCAACAGGGGGATATGGAAAGCAATGGAAAGCGAGTCACCCGGGAGGGGGAAGCCGTCGACTACACGACCGGTCCGGTGATTTGGGGTGAGCCGGGGACCAACGGACAACATGCCTTCTATCAGCTGATTCACCAGGGTACAAAGCTTGTTACGGCTGACTTCCTGGCTCCGGCCGAGACACACAATCCAATCAGTGATCATCACGCCATTCTGCTTTCGAACTTCTTTGCCCAAACGGAGGCTCTGATGAAAGGGAAGACCGAATCGGAAGCACGTGCAGAGCTTGAAGCGTCTGGTCTGGACGCGCTTCATATAGACAGCTTGTTGCCTCATAAAGTGTTTGAAGGAAACAAACCCACCAATTCGATCCTGTTCAGAAAGCTGACGCCAAGAACTTTAGGGTCCCTCATTGCCATGTATGAGCACAAGATCTTTGTACAGGGGGTCATCTGGGGTATTAATTCGTTCGACCAGTGGGGTGTGGAATTAGGGAAACAACTCGCTAAGGCAATTCTGCCCGAATTGCAGGACAAACGGCCGGTTTCGTCTCACGACAGCTCAACTCGAGGGTTAATCAATTACTACAAATCTCTGGCAGCATTTGAGACTGATCAATAGCTCTGTGGCTCGGCGTGTTTCGGTTTGAGATGCACACTCTTCAGCCGCGCCTGTGTTAACGGGGAGGTGGCAAACGGCACTCAATGAGAGACTCAACATCTTCCCAGGGCTTGGTGCCCTCCTTCGTCGGGCACCCGCCCTGGGCTTAACACATGTCGTCCGTTGGACTCCGTGAGGTGTCGTCTTGATTTTTGCGACGGCCTCGTCCAGCTGGAGATGGATACAGCCCATGCATTCGATTAGAATAAGGGCAACGAAAGGACCTTCAATGAAGCTGGGCAAGTTCGTTGAAATCTCAGTCGGCGTGATCGATGTGGGTCAAACGCTTCCTTTCTTTGAAAGACTCGGTTTCGAGAAGCTGGATCAGAACTGGGAACCTTGGCCATGGGCTATCCTGAGTGATGGGACGATCACCCTTAATCTGAGTCAGCAATCAGGCCCCTCCTATCCGGTGCTCAACTATTTTTCCTCCGACATGAAGCAAAGAGTCGAAGAACTCAAATCGGCTGGGATTGATGTTGTCGCGGTGCACGACAGAGAGGTTCCTGAGGTTGTGGGTGGCTTGGAGATACCAGGAGGGATAGATGTCTCGCTCGTCGAGTATTCGGCCCGTCGGATTCCGCAGCCGACAGGACGCCCTTTCTCCAAGTGTGGAAGTTTTGGGGAATTGGCTTTTCCTGTTGAAGATTTGGGGCCTACGTTGGCTTGCCTGGAGAAGGTCGGCTTTAGGAAGCTAAGAGGCGACAAGTTGCCCTATCCCAGGGCAGCGGTTTCCGACGGGCTTGTTAACCTTGGGCTCTACCAGTCAGATGGCTTAAAGATGCCTGCCCTTGTGTATCATTCCGATAATCTGAGTGAACGACTGGACTCCCTGGGCCAGGAGGGTTTTGAAGCGCTTCAAGAAATGCCAGACCTTGCTTTTGGCGTAGGGCGGTTCGCTCTGGCTCCTCCCAGTGCTCATCTGCTCCTCATCATGGAGTACCGACCCTCTTCGGATTGAAGGTTGCGAGCATCAACCTTCTAAACACGGCGGCAGAGGAGGATGAACTTGGGGTGGAGAGGAGGATGACCTTCCAGGCACCCAGGATCGAAGCGAGATGTATCGTGACAAGCTGGAAGCTTATCCTCCGATCGGCTGCAAATGGGTTCCGTGGTGGCAGGAAGATGGCCTTCCGGGCCCTTGTGACATGTCTTACCGTAGGACGACTTTCCCTGGTTGTCACCAAACGGGGAGAAGGATCAGGCTTGGTTGTTGACTCCTGAACACAGGCAAGGATGCCTGTGCCACCGTGTGACAAGGATGCATGTCCTACCGTAAGACAACCTTCCAGGTTGTCAAACACATCTTGAATCCTATTTCTCGTCGGGAAACAGCTGCTTCTGATTCTCGTCTGGTTGTTGATCCGAATCAATCGGTGCACCGTTGGTCTTCACCCCGGCTGCGGTTCCACTTCCGGGTTCGTCGCCCTGTTCTTCAATAGTGCCTCCTGCCGAACCTGCCTTTGCGAGTTCTAAAGGATCCAAGTTGAGTCTGCTGCAATAAACAGCTTCAGATATCTCTCGGGCCCTCGAAGCCCGGTGTTTAGTCACCGTGTTACCGGCTGCACCTCGACCCTTGACAAGCAGTTCGTCAAAACGAACGTAGACATCGGTTTTGATCCGGGGCTTCTTACGGAGCTTGATATGTGCGCAAATACCACTTCCGACAGCAAGAAGAAGTGCTTTCTTCTTCTTTGCTGGACCCAACTCATAACGTCTCTCCCTGGTGTAACCTCCTATAGTGAATCGCTTGGCATAAACCCGCCCGGTTTCAATGTCTTCATATATCAAGTTGAAGACAGTATCCCGCTCCCCAGGTCGAATAAGACTCGCGTAAACGATGTTTTCGCCCACGTATTTGCGGTCCGCGACCTTTGCGACTACCATCCCTCCGTCCTGCAGGATCACCATCACGTCATCCAGCGGTGAGCAGGGACCGAGCTCTTCACCATCTTTCAGGTCGGTTCCAATGAAGCCTGCCTTCCTCTCGGTGTAGAGCTTCTCCGTTCTCTCGACCACTGAAACCGCGGCAACAGTGTCAAAACTGCAAATCCTGGTTCGTCTTTCCCTGCCCTTTCCATACTTGCCTAACAGATTGTCCAGGTATTCGATCGTGAAAGCAGTCAAACTACGGAGGTTCTTCTTGACCTTTCGCATCTCTTCATCGATCTTGTTCAGTTCCTCTTCAGCTTTCTTAGAATCCCAAGCACTGATACGCCGGATCTTCACTTCTGTCAGATAGACTAGGTCTTCTTCGGTGACTGGCCGCCTCAACCTGTCCAGGTGTGGTTCCAGTCCGCGATCTATTTCGTACAAGACCTCAACCCAGGTTTCACATTTCTCAATCCGCAAGTAGATTCGATTCTCGACAAAGATCTGTACGAGACTCTTGAGATGCCACTGTCTTTCCAGCCGGTCCAACTCGATTTCCAGATCACGTCGCAGTAATGCTCTGGTCCGTTTTGTTGATTCGATCAAGAGCTCGGAGACACTTAGAGCCGAGGGTTTCCCGTTCCTGATCACCATCGAATTCGAGCTCAGAGAAACCTCGCAATCGGTAAAGGCGTACAGGGCATCCTCGGCCTTGTCCATGTCGACTCCCCGCTGGAACGAAACCACAACCTCTACTTCGGCAGCGGAGTTATCCTGGATATTGGAGACCTTTATCTTGCCTTTCTCGTTCGCTCTCAGGATTGAGTCAATCAGACTTTCGGTCGAGGTTCCATACGGCACCTGTCGAATAAACACTGACTTTCCTTTCCCTCTCTCAATTACAGCCCGCACCTTTGTCCGCGAGCCTGGGGCGCCATCCATATAGTCCTTGACGTCAATGAGCCCGCCGGTGGGGAAGTCAGGCAGAAGCGTAAACTCCTCGCCTCTGAGGTAGGCTTTCTGTGCTTCCAGCAGCTCGATGAAGTTGTGCGGCAGAATCCTGGTTGTCAACCCGACCGCAATACCTTCGGCTCCCATCGCTAGAAGTAGTGGGAAGCGGACCGGGAGTGTCAAAGGTTCTTTACTCCGGCCATCGTAGGAGTGTTTGTAGGTGGTCAGGTGAGGTGCGAAAGCAACCTCTTTGGCGATAGCTGTTAGACGGGCTTCTATATAGCGAGCTGCTGCGGCGCGATCATTTGTCACCGCATCTCCCCAGTTTCCCTGGGTATCGATGAGCAGGCCTTTCTGACCGAGGCCCACCATTGCCGAGAAAATCGAAGCATCCCCGTGAGGGTGATACTTCATACAGTGTCCGACTATGTTGGCCACTTTGTTGTAACGTCCGTCCTCGTTCTCCCAAAGTGAGAACAGGATGCGGCGCTGAACCGGCTTCAAGCCGTCTTCGATGTCAGGAATGGCTCGGTCAGTGATGACGTAAGATGCGTATTGTAGGAAGTAATTCTTGAAGGTCTCTTCCACGCCGAGATTGCTCCCTGAATCCCGCGACAGCGTCTTCTTGCGCTTGCTCTTACTCATTTCATCCTGCTTACATCAGCTTCCGACCAGATCCACCGGTTCCACGACAAGATTCGAGGTTATGAATTCGCGTCTTTGCGGAGTGTTCTTTCCCATGTAATAGGCGAGGACGTCTTTGACAAGCATGCCCGTATGAATCTCCACCGGCTCT
>JAUWTT010000444.1 GCA_030614585.1 Acidobacteriota bacterium | reverse complement strand
CAGGATCACCCGGGTGATCCTCCACTCTCCACCGCTCACTCACAAGGATGGTCCTGTTTTCCTCAACATCCTGCGCTATACGGATGTTCCCCAGGCCCTGGCCATGCTGGCTCCCAGGGAACTGGTTTTCCTCACCCATGAGATAGACCTTTTCGGCTATACGCGGGACATCTACAGGCTGTATGGGGCCGACAAGAGGTTCCGCAGGTGCATTACAGTGCAGCAGGCCCTGAACCTGAAAGACTAGTTGGACACTTGACAGTCCCTATACCACCCAAACGTCTCCTCAGTCGGAAGGCGCTGAGATCTGCTTCCTATTAAGGTAAGAAAGCAAAGGAAAACCTTGGTCGGGACGGCGAGATTCGAACTCGCGACCCCCTGAACCCCATTCAGGTGCGCTACCAGGCTGCGCCACGTCCCGACTTCCTTGGAATGGAACGCCAGTATAACAAAAACAGGTAGCAACAACTTGAGCGATTTGGCTGACTGTGAATTCAGCCGGCTCATCGGCTGGAAAAGCGGAAGCTCAGGGCTTCCGCACTCCAAAGGCAATCCTTGATACTCGGTGGCCCTGTTGTCTACTAATGAACAAGCAAGGCCATGCTGGAAGCATTGAGTACCCAACCACAAAGAAATACTTGGAATCTCAAGGCCGGCCGGTGTAGGATGGAGGAAATAGCCAGTAATCTGGTACATCCAAGTCTTCTAGAATCTGAGTCGGGCCTTGGTAACTCTGTGTCTTGATGCTCACGCATCGAAGGTTCTCTGTGGCCGGAATACCGGGGCGATACTGTGGAGGCGACCCGATTGTCTGTAACAACGGACGAGCAAAGAGCTATCACAACGACCTAACCGGAGATTGTCAATGGTCACTGAAAGTTCAAATAATTCACTTGTCAGCATTAGTAAAGACCAGTTAGAGGAACTCAGTAACGCTGCGGACTTCCTGTCTGAGGCGCTCGAAATCATCAGCAAACACCCCGAATCTGAAACGGCGCACACAGTGCTCAAACTGCCGTCTTCAAGACTCTTTGCAGTAGTGAAGAGAATCCGGGAGACTCACTCGAAGTCGGCGTAGAGAAAGAGAATCGCGTCAGAAGGCTGATGATACTCTACGTTGTGGGGATAACTTCACAGGCTCCCCTATCCAAGCTGCGCCGGTGACTTGGGTTGCCGGCGCGTCTCTTTCTCACAAGATTCTCCTGGTCGTGGAATTCACCGCCAAGGCACCAAGGGGGACAATGCGGGGATGCCTCTCTCACTGTCGTGCGGAAGGGTTCAATCCCTGGTGGCGGGGCTCTTCGAGAGGAGTCGCTCCAATTCGGTCAACTCCCTTTTTATTTCCTGGATGGATCGGCGCTGGCTGGCCGAAAGACTCTCGCTAAACAAAACCATGTCCTCCTTGCCCCCGTAGCCTTCTACCATCAGCTGCGCGTTGGCCCCCGCGATCGTAAAGCCTTGTTCGTAGAGTAGCTTCTTTATCTCCTCGACAAGTTCCAGATCGGCCCGCCTGTAGATCCTTTGACCAGCTCGATTCTTGACCGGCTTGAGTCGCGCAAAAACGGTCTCCCAATAGCGCAGAACGTGCGGCTCAATCTCACAGATCTTGCACACTTCTCCGATTTTGTAGAATAGTCTCTGCCGAGTCCTCGCCATCTCTTACAGATCCCATAGACCGGAAGGGCGAAACGTCACATAACGGCTGGCTGGAAGAAGAATTCTCTCTCCAGTCTGTGGATTCCTGCCGTACTTAGGCTTCCTCTCAATAACGTTGAGGGAACCGAACCCCGTCAGCTTAACGTTCTCGCACTCCGTCAGACTCTGTTTCATGCTATTCAGCATCGAATCCACCAATTCCAGAGCCTCCCGATAGGAAATCCCACCGTGTGTCTCGTATACAATTTGAGCTAGATCTGCCTTGATCATTCGTTCTGGTTGCCTGAAGATTTCAGGTCATGTTAAGCGGGGCAGATGGGGGTGTCAAGAGAAGAACCCCTACTTCTTTTCCCGCCGCGTTTCTGAAGGTCGCTGGATAATCCGAATCGGACTAGCGAAAAAACCATACCGCTCCCTGAGTCGATTCTTCAGGAAGCGAACCGTGGAGAAATGCAGTTTCCGTGAGCCCCTGAGAAAGAGGACGATAGTGGGCGGAACCACCCCCACCTGGCAGCCATACTTCAGTCTCGGTTTCCTGGCTTGCCGTTTCCCGCGAGCAGAGGGCCCCGCATCCTCCGCCAGAAATCGATTCAATCGACCTGTCGGGATTTTTATGCGACTTCCCCTCTGGGCTTCTTTGGCAATCTCGAGCAACTTAAAAACTCTTTGCCCGGTTTTTGCAGACGCGAACACCATCGGGGCATAGTCGAGGAACTTCATTCGTTCCCGAAAATCCTGTTCCAGTTTGTGCTGAGTGTGAGTGTCCTTCTCGATCAAGTCCCACTTGTTGACCACAACGACAACAGGACGCCCTGCCTCGTCAGCATAGCCACCAATTGCAGCGTCCAGTTTCGTAGCGCCCTCCGTTGCATCAAGGAGAAGGAGTACTACATCTGCCTGCTCGATGTTCTTTCGAGCCATGATGACACTCAACTTCTCTGCCATCAACTCGGTTTTCCCCTTGCGCCGAATGCCTGCGGTATCGACCAGCCGGTAGTTGGTGTCCTGGTAGTTGAAATGAGTGTCAACCGAATCGCGGGTCGTTCCGGGCACATCGGTAACGATCACCCGTTCTTTCCCAAGCAGGCGGTTTACTAGTGAGGATTTCCCCACGTTGGGACGCCCAATGATGGCAATTCGTATCTCGTCTCCAAACGTTACCGATTCGCTCTCGGGGATCTTCCGGACAACTTCATCCACTAATTCTCTGATTCCAAGCCGATGTTCAGCTGAGACCGGGAACACCCTCTCGCCACCGAGTTCGTAGAATTGGTAGACTTCCAGATCCAAAGCTTCAACGTCGACCTTATTGGCCACGACAAGAAACTCTTTCCCGCTGGATTTCAACAGCACCGCCACCTCCAGGTCGAGGGGAGTCACGCCCGCCCTTGCGTCTACCATCAAGAGCACCAGATCCGCGTCGTGAATCGCCAACTCAGCCTGTTCGAGGACCTTTTCCGGAAGCACCGCATTGTCATCGGGGACAATGCCTCCGGTATCCATTACCTCGAACTGCTTCCCTTCCCATTCCACGACCTGGAAAATCCGATCTCGGGTCATCCCGGGCTCATCTCCCACAAGAGCCTTGCGGGTCCGCCCCAATCGATTGAAAAGGGTTGATTTACCGACGTTCGGCCTGCCGACTATTGCAACTCGGTACATTGTTCTCCCGACTAACTGCTTCCTCGAAAATTTATGCGCTCCAGGGCCGCAACTATGTCAGGAATAATCTGCCCCCCGTGAAAGCGCCCATTTTCAATGAAGATACGGTTGGTCATTTTCCCGGAAATGATTGAACCGGCGAGATACACACCCTTGACGTTGGTTTCAAGAGTGCTTGGATTGTGGGAAGGAACATAAGTAACGGGGTCTACTTCGATTCCGACCTGGTGCAGGAAGTCGGAATCAGGATGGTACCCCGTCAGAGCGAACACGAAATCGTTTTCCAGTTGGAGTTTCCCATCCGGTGTCACGATGTCGATCTCTTTTTCGCGAATGTCAACGACGTTGCTGCGGAAGTGCGCTGCAATCTCACCGTTCTTGATGCGGTTCTCGATGTCCGGGCGGATCCAGTACTTCACTTCTCGACCCATGGCATCTCCGCGGTGAATCAGGGTTACATCTGCACCATTTCGGAACAATTCCAAAGCAGCAATTGCCGCCGAGTTCTTACCCCCAATGACAGCCATATTTTTCCCGTAATAGGGATGAGGATCAGTGTAGTAGTGGCTGACTTTGGAAAGATCTTCTCCCGGTATTCCCAAAAGGTTCGGGTTGTCGAAATATCCGGTAGCAATCACAACCTTCCGTCCGGAGTAGGTGTGCTCGTACCCATTTCGATCTTCGGTGGTGACCCTAAAATTCAGGTCATTCCCTTCTATTGAGCTGACTTTTTCGAAGTCGCGAAACGACATGGAATACTCGTGGGTCACACGACGGTAGTATTTGAGCGCGTCTACCCGCTTCGGTTTCTCCGCATGGACGATGAAGGGCACATCACCGATTTCCAGAAGCTCGGCGGTAGTGAAGAACGTCATGCTCTCTGGATAGTTATAGATCGAATTCACCAGGCAACCCTTCTCCAGGACTAGAGAACTCAACCCGTTCT
>JAUWTT010000617.1 GCA_030614585.1 Acidobacteriota bacterium | reverse complement strand
GGTGATTCATTTCACGCAAAGCCCGCCAAGTTCGCTAAGGTTTGCCAGTCAAACCAGAAACAAGCAGCAGGCAGGGTGCAGTGTTTACAGCGGAGACGAGTAGGGCGCTTTCGAAAAATCCGAAAACCGGAATCAAGAACGTGCTCAAGAGCATCGCACCAAGACAGGCGCCCAGCAGATCAAGGGCGTACAGCCGCCCAATACCTCGCCGCTTCTCACGTTGTGCTCCGAAGTAGACCCGACTGGCGAAAGGAAAGTGATAGCCTCCCAACAGACCTGCTCCCAAAGCAAGAACCGGAATCAGCAGTTCCCCTGTCAATCTATGTCCACCCGCACTTTCTGCGAATAGGCCAAGCATCCAATACAGGGCCAACGGAGAGACGGCCAGCGCAACCTGAAGCATTAGCAACGTTCGCACCCGTTTGCCACCCTGCCGCAGCGAAAGCCAGCCCCCAATTCCCATGCCAAACATAGCTGCCGCCACCAAGAAGACCAGTTGATAGTAGACAAAGCCGAAGATCGCCTGAAACCCAAGCAGCAGAATCACTTGCAGGGACATCACCGTCAAACCCATAGCGAAAACTGCGTACTGAGCACCCCGGGCGATACGCGCTCGATGTCTTGTGTCCAAAACCACCCAGGCCAGAGGAACCAGGGAGGCCAGAATCGCGAAGATTATGACTCCCGTGAACCCCACAGTCGCCACAGACGAAAGAACCGAGCGGTAACGACCCTTGAAGTGGGTCGCCCAAAGCACGATGTTGAAGTAATACGCAGCCGGTGAGAAGTCTCGGTTCGCTCTCGTATCCACCAGGGGACGGATCTGTACTTCCAGGTCTTCGACGCGATCAGCGCCCAGACGAAAAGGCAGGTAGTATTCCCGGACGTACTCCGTCTCGATTCCCCTGTTCCGAAGCCTCTTCAACATCAAATCCGGATCCAGGGTCAGAGCCCCGTCTGATTCCGATGCAAAGAAGTGGATCGTATGGCCAGGAAGAATCGAAACATCGGAAAAAGCCATGCTCAGCGTCTGATTAATGCATCTCAGAAACGCCCCTTGTTCTTCACTGATGTAATTCTCCGCGCCCGAAACGGCGAATGAAAGAAGTCCACCGGGCAATAGTCTCTGCTTTGTCTCCTGGAAAAATTCAAGCGTGTAATAACGATTTAGCTGCGCTGTCACAGGGTCGGGAATGTTCACGATGATTACGTCAAAAGCTTGATCGCTGGTCTTGACGTAGAGTCGTCCATCCACAAACAGGATCTCCACCCTCTCGTTGTGTTCCAAGCTTTCCCAAGACTCGCCTAGATACTTGCGAGCAAGCTCGAGCATCAAAGGATCCAGCTCCAAATAAACCAAACGCTCCACAGTCGAGTGTTTCAGAACCTCAAACAGGCTTCCGTTTATGCCTCCCCCGATTAGAAGGACCTGGCGTGGGTTGGGGTGCTGCAACAGCGCGTAATGTACCGATTCTTCCGCAGACTGGGGATCAGGCGCCGACAGGACAGCCACGCCGTTGGCGAAAATGGTGCGGCTCTGTTCACCTTCAGTGACTACCAGGTTCGCATACTTTGAGTCGCGGCTCTCGGTCACACGGAAGCCACTCCAAAGAGCCTCAATCGAGGACAACTCCCAGCTTTGGACAATGCCCGAAAGAGAAAGAAACAGTAGAAGAGCTGTCAGGCCGAAAGCTAGAACTCCAGCCATTTTCCCCTCGAAGAGCAGCAAGGTTCCGGCCACAAGATTCATCCAGAAGATCAATACGGCGATTTCAAGGGCACCTAGGTGGCCAATCAGAAGAAGACTGCACAACAAGCCGCCTGCCCCCGAGCCAAGGGCTTCCCAAAGATAGACCGAACTGGTGGCATCGGCGACTGTGAACCCCGCTTGCACCGTGAGTACACGGCTTGCAACGGCAAAGAGCCCGCCTGAGATCATGCAGAAGGTGCCGAGTGTTATCGCCGAAATCATAAGCACGGAGTCGGGACCGACCATCTCACCAGGGAGGATTCCCCAGAGACTTCGGGATTCCCGCACCAGGAGAACTGTCAAGGGAAGTGCCACACCAGCTGCCACTTGAAGTCCGGCAAGCAGACCCTTCGGCCGAAGCATTCGGTTGGCAGCGCAACCAGCGAGGGCGACTCCAGTTGCCGTCCAGATAAGCCAGATGGCCAGAACAATTCCCAGAGAAACCTCGTTCCCTTGAAAGACCACGAAGAGTGAGCGCATCAAGAGAATCTGGCCGACAATTGCCGTACAGCCGATCAATACAAGGGAAAAATGGATCGTGAGCCAACCAGAACGATTGAGCCGGCCATTTTCATTAGAACTTTCGAAATGATCCAAGGCTCACGCTCCCTGATGTTATCCCTTGCCGGTCGGCGAGGCATCTACACTGAGTGTACAACACCCTCATGGGCGTTAGCACCAGTGCGGTGCCGAAAGGTCCTGCGCATCTCTGGAAGCTGAGGGGCCGCTTTCGTGAGGTTGCTAAACTCCCGGATTTACCACCAAGACACCAGGAGCACCAAGCGTAATCGAAGAGGAGAGATAGAAATATAACTCTTGCTGTCAATCCACTACCCGGTTATAAGAGAATTCACTCAACACTTTGAAGCATCAGGAGACCGAAATGAACGTAGCGTCACGCATCTACACCCTGCTGGTTACTTTTCTCTGTGTCTCGCTGACACAATCAACCATGGTTGGACAACGAACGGAGAAACCCGTTCTCCACGGCCGACACTGGAT
>JAUWTT010000462.1 GCA_030614585.1 Acidobacteriota bacterium | reverse complement strand
GTTCACGACAAAGCTTGCCACAAAGCAGGGAATGGGGAACGGTCACCAGGGGCTCTTTAAACTTCGTCGCTAGCTTAATCGTAAACTTCGTCGTCAACCCAATCGCGAACTTAATCGTGAGCTTCGTCGAGAGCTTTGTGGAGGGAACCGACAAGGTTCACGACAAAGCTTGCGACAAAGTAGGAGCCGGGGACTGGGCTCGCGTGATCGTTCTCGTGTGACATGAGTCAATGACAGTCGAACTGCAGCTCTGTTAGGATCGCTGGAGATCAAAATAGTTGGAGGAATAAATGAGCGAATTAATCGATACCACAAGACGGAAGAAGGACCTGCTCAAACATTTGATGCTTCAAATCCACCAGGAAAAAGCGCCCGAGGCGGTTCGAGCTCAGCTGATGAGAATCATGGGCGAAGTCCCTTACGAGCTAGTCGTTGAAGTTGAACAAGAACTAATTGAGGAGGGGCTTCCGGCCTCAGAAATCCTACAGTTCTGCGACATTCACACAGAAGTGCTCAAAGGAAACATCAGCCATGAAGGGGCAAAAACCGCTCCGCCGGGGCACCCTGTGCACACCTTCAAAGAAGAGAATCGAGCACTTGGATGGGAAACTGATTCGCTGAAGAAGCTCTTTAAAGAAATGGCGGCTCTCAAGGAGGATGAACCCGCCCTTGAAATCCTCGACCAGATCCGAATTCGGTTCCACGCACTCACCGATGTAGAGAAGCATTATGTCCGCAAAGAGAACTTGCTCTTCCCTTATCTGGAAAAGCACGGCATAACCGGACCTTCCAATGTCATGTGGGCAAAGGATGACGAGGTGCGTGAGTTGCTCAAGGCTGCTTTGGAGACCCTGCAAGCCCTCGACGGGGATACTGCGGGTGAGACCCAAGCTGTCATTGACTTGATTCTGGCACCAGGCGTGGCAGCGATCGAGGATATGATCGTTCGCGAGGAAGAGATCCTCTTCCCAATGTCCCTGGATTCGCTTACCGACGCCGAGTGGTATTCGGTCTATCGACAGACTCCGGAAATCGGGTTCTGCCTGTTTGATCCTACCGAGGAATGGAGACCCTCGACTCCAATCGAGGAAGATGAAGAAACCGATCAGGAGCGGACTCGGCTCCCTTCAGGAACCATTACGCCATCCGAACTGACCGCAATTCTGAATACCATCCCCTTCGACCTCACATTTGTCGATAAAGACGATACGGTACGCTACTTCACGCAGGGCCGAGAGCGGATATTCACAAGGACTCGCGCGATTCTGGGCCGTAAGGTCCAACTCTGCCACCCTCCATCGAGTGTTCACATCGTTGAAGAGATCCTGAAGGACTTTAAAGCCGGCACTCAGAGCCATGCTCCGTTTTGGATCAACCTGAAAGGGAGATTCATCCATATTGAGTACTTTGCATTACGTGATGAAGACGGAAACTACCTGGGGACGCTTGAAGTCAGCCAGGATCTTACCGACAAACGGGAACTCGAAGGCGAACAGCGCCTGCTCAGCTACGTGGAGGAATAGATAATGGACCAGGGCAAGAAAAAGAGGGCACCCATCACACCGGAAACTCGAGTAGGAGAGCTTCTCGATGCTTACCCCGAGCTGGAGGATGTACTCCTTGAAATGAGTCCCTCATTCGCCAAGCTAAGAAACCCCCTACTCCGGAAGACAGTGGGCAAGGTAACTACGCTTTCACAGGCTGCCAGAGTTGGAGGGCTCCCCATCGAACGGATGATCAATCTCCTCCGGACAGCTGCGGGAATGGAAGAATCACTCGGGCCGACGGATGCAGTTGATCAGGGGCCATCAGCCAAACCCTCATGGCACGATCCCTCAAGAATCACAAAACGACTCGATGTCCGCCCTGTTCTGGAACGAGGCGAGAAGCCGGTCGGGACCGTAATGTCGGGCCTGAACTCCCTGCAACCGGGTGAGATCTGTGAGTTGACCGCTCCGTTTCTGCCGGCACCTCTGATCGACATGGCGAAAGAGAAAGGATTCGAGTCATGGCCGGTGACGGAGGCCCCGGATCTGGTTAAAGTCTATTTCTGCAAAGTTCCGGGATCTCCATATGAAGAACCGGAACAGCTGGTGGATCTACTGTAACGACATCCTTTCGGCATTGAGCCGCTACAATTCAGAGATTCACCACAAAGACACCAAGGAGAATGGGGTTTCGTCTGGAGCACGGAGGTCAGGTGTGGTACTAAGATGAGACGGAGAACCACATGCGAATACTCAGAACCAACTCCTGGTCGTTGCTTTATCTTGGACAACCTCGAGCCTCAAGCCCCAGGCCTCAGGCCCCAAGACCCAAACCTCAAACCTCAAACCTCAAAACCCAAGACTCAAGACCCAAGACTCAAGACCCAAGACCCAAGACTCGACCGCCAAGCCACGTTTCAGCATAATCTCCTCGTTTCTGATCTCCGTTGTTTTGACTGGATTCCTACCCGGACAGAATCTGGAGAAACAGGTCAGCGATCTGCGCGGCGAGATTCGAACGGAGTTCGGTATCGAGCTACCGCGCCTTCCGGTACCGGTCAACAACCCCCAGACCCCTGAGAAGATCCGTCTTGGAGAGGCCCTGTTCTTCGACCCAAACCTGTCCTCCTGCGGTAGTATCGCTTGCGCCTCCTGCCACATCCCGGAGCGGGGATTAAGCGATGGAGACAAAGTTTCTGACGGCTGCGGCGGAGCAACGGGCAGACGTAATTCGAATACCGTTTACCAGAATGCTTTCCTCAGTCATCTTTTCTGGGACGGGAGGGTACAATCCTTGGAACAGCAGGCTCTCGGCCCAGTCGTTGATCCCGTGGAGATGGCCAATAGCTGGGACAACGTACTCAAGTATCTCAGGACCGGAGTACATCCAGTTAGTCAGAAGAAGTTCCCTGGAAGTGCCCAGTTCTACAAAGAGTACTTCGAGAGGGTTTTTGAAGGGGAAATCACGACAGGCAATGTTGTTAAAGCGATCGCCGCGTTTGAACGTACGGCAATATCTTTCGATTCGCCCTACGACAAATGGTTGCAGGGTGACGACGGTGCTCTCACGGAACAGCAGAAGAAGGGGGCCGTGATCTTTTTCGGTCGAGGGGAGTGTTCCGAATGTCATCCGCCACCCAACTTCACCAATTCAGATTTTCATAACATTGGTGTCCCCAACGCCGGCTTCGAGAAAAAGGAGATGTTCCGCCACAACCGAGATATCTGTGGTGGGATTGAAGAGGATGTGGATCCTGGCCGAGCCGAAGTGCCCTTCCTGCATACCTCGTGTTCTGATTTGGGAAAGTTCAAAACGCCCACGCTTCGCAACATCGCTCTCTCCGGCCCGTACATGCACAATGGCGTCTTCCCCAGCTTGGAGGATGTGATGCATCATTACGAAATGCTGGCCAGAGGAATCATTACTCCGATGCTGGGCGAACTGGATGAGGACGTTGAAGCAGCTCGACTGGGCGATGCCGGCGGCAAAACGGACGACATTCGTAACGTCTCGGAGTTCCTGAAGGCCCTGACCGGGACTCAGCTTTCCAGCCCAAAGCGGGGAATTGCCCCGCCGCCTCCGGAGGAATAACACCTCTTGTTGACACAAATTTCCGACAAGAGGCAGCTTCTGTCCTTCTTGAGAATCGACCCGTTTCTACACATCTATTCGATTGGCGACCTGGACGATTTCTTCTGGGAGCGGACCACTTGGTACGCCTGGATGGAACAGGGTTGTATTCGAGCTCTTTTCCTCCTCTACCAGGGAGATAACTCGGCGCCAACACTGCTTGCCCTCGAAGAGCAGAACAGGAAAGCCGCCACTGCCCTTCTCCACGACCTTCGCCACTCGCTTCCCAAACGCTTTTACGGTCACTTCTCTGTTCATCTGCTCCCACACCTCGGCAATTGGTACAACGCTAAGTTCAGTGGCCTGCATCTCAAGATGAAATTGGAGAAAGACCTCTTTTCTCCGGTTCTTGAGCCACAGAGTCAACGAGCTATCCACTTACAGCAAGGGGATCTCCAGCGAATTCTGACCCTTTACAAGGATGCCTACCCGGGCAATTGGTTCGACCCCAGGATGCTGGAGACGGGACAATACCTTGGGATCGAGGATGCCG
>JAUWTT010000038.1 GCA_030614585.1 Acidobacteriota bacterium | reverse complement strand
CAAGACCGGGGGCACTGCAGAAGTATTCAAGAGTAAGGGTGTCTTCCAGCACGGCTCTCTCGCTGTTTCTCCAGATGAAGAGTGGCTGATATTCGGAAGGGGTCCGAAGCCTACTTCAGAGCTGATCCTAGTAGAAAACTTCCAGTGAATCACCGAGTGTCGGAACAACCCTTCGCGGATGCCCGCCTGAAATGGGCGTAAATAGGGACTTCAAGCGATTGAGTTTTCGCGTCAGAGATTCCTGAGATTAACAGAGTAGTTGCTTTATGCAAGTGAGGGCGGTCTGGACCCTTGCGACTTGCGATGATCTCACCCCCTTTTGCCCAATCTATAGAGTCACGGACACGCTAAGGTCGCAGCGTATCTTCTCTAACGGTTAGCTGTAAAAAGAGGTTCTCTCCAGACAAATGAAGACAGTAATTTCTCCTCCAAAAGCTTTGGCATCCAACCTGCTGAGATGACCCAGTATGAGAGAAGTGTGTCTGATTATCCTGAAGAGTGCCGCAATCCTGTTGTATGCCGTTACGTGCTGCCTCAGCTGTACTTCGTCACCGCCTCTTCGCAGCACGGAGTTCAAGACGGTGGTTCTCGGTTTCGACGGAGTCGATCCTGACTTGGTGGAACAATGGATAGATCAATTACCCAATATTCGAAGGCTTGCGGAGACAGGCACTCTGATGCCCCTCGGAACAACATGTCCCCCGGAAACGCCCGTGGCCTGGTCCACTTTTGCTACCGGCATGAATCCAGGTAAGCACGGGATCTTCGACTTCTTGCGCCGTGATCCTGAGACCTACTTTCCGGAGATTGGCCTACTCACAATCGAGAAAGCGAAGTTCCTCTTTGGAATATTTCCGGTGGCGAAACCGAAGATTACGAACAATCGCAAAGGCATTCCTTTCTGGAAGCACCTCGATTCTTCGGGAATTGCTACGACTAACCTTCGGATGCCACTGGCCTTCCCTCCTGAACCACTGAACTGGGGAACAACCTGGTCAGGTCTGGGCGTTCCTGATATCCGTGGAACCTGGGGAACTTTCTACTACCTCGCTTCTGACTTGACTCAATGGGATTTGGGTGACACCGAGTTTGGCGGTCGACTGATCAAATTGGAGTTTGACGACAGGTCTGCCAAAGCACTTATTGATGGACCTGCTGACCCCAGGGCCCAAGAGCAAATCCGAATTGAGGTCCCTCTGGAAATCACGCTGAATGCGGAGTCAAGCGAAGTAACGATTCGCTTACTGGATCAGGAGCAACGTGTAGAGGAGGGCCGCTGGAGCGATTGGTTTCGTTTTGAATTCTCAGCCGGACCCTTTGTCAGCCTCAAAGGCATCAGTCGTTTCTACGTGTTGGAGACATTTCCCGAAGTCCGGCTCTACCTGATGCCGATCAGCCTTGACCCAACCGGTCCTCCCGTCCCCATCTCAGAACCGGGGAATTTCACTGGATCTTTGGCCGATCAATTCGGCTATTTCAAAACCTTAGGTTGGATTCACGAAACCTGGGGGCTCAATGAAGAACGGATCGACGAACAGGAATTTCTGGATGACCTCTTCCGAAGCATGAATGACCTGGAGGAAATAGTGCTGGATGCCTTGGATCGAGATCAGTCTTCGTTGTACACCACTGTCTTCATGGCTACTGATCATGTTTCACACATGTTCTACCGCCTGATCGATCCGGACCATCCACGTTACGATGAGGCCCTTGTTGAGGAGTATGGGGACGCCATCCTGTGGGTATATCAGAAGATGGATTCCATAATCGGAGAAGTCCTCGCCCGCCTCGACGAGGAAGACCTGCTGCTGGTGATCTCTGATCATGGTTTCCACAGTTGGCGAAAGGAATTTAATACGAATACCTGGTTGGTCCGAAATGGTCTCATGGCTCTGAAAACGACCCAGGAAGGGGAGGACACGAAGAAACTGGGTGACATGTTCAGTGGGGGGAGTTTCTTTCCCAATGTAGATTGGAGTAAGACCAGGGCGTATGCCCTTGGCATCGGCCATGTCTATATAAACCTGAAGGGACGCGAATCTCAGGGGATCGTTGAACCCGGTGAGGAGTATCAGCTCGTCATGGAAGAAGTCCGCCGAAAAATCCTCCAGTACAAAGATCCTGACACGGGGGAACAAGTTCTGCACAACGCCTATTTCCGCGATGAGATTTACACGGGAGATCAAGTTGAACATGCGGGTGATATCCAACTGACATTCAACAGCGGCTACCGGACCTCCTGGCAAACATGCCTGGGATCCGTTCCAGAGCATATTGTTGTTGCCAATCTCAAGAAATGGAGTGGAGATCACTGTGCGTCGGATCCCTCAGACACTGCCGGGTTCTTGGTCTCCAACAAGCGAGTCGCGACTCCTGACCCGAATATCATGGACATCGCGCCGACCTTGTACAAGGTGTTTGGAGTCGAGATACCTGATGCCGTTGACGGGAAGCCCTGGCGGTGGGCTGCAGAACGTTAGCCCGTTGGCCGTTCTTATCCCAATAAGACCGGCCTGCGGAAGGGCCGGCTAGAAATCAAAAAGGATCGATTTCGCCAAGAAGCGCTCTCGCCCGCTCGGGCCGGTCAGTCTGGATTATATTAATCCCTGCCCTTATCGAGTGCGCTAAGGCGTCAAAGCGATTCGGGGTAAATGTGGAAGTCAAGATCGATTTTTCCTGGAGCCTATTCAAGAATGACTGTTTGTCGTCTTGAAATTCCTCGCAGCTGATAATGATCCGATTCGCATCTTCAGCCGCGACCAGTTCTTCAATGAACAGCATTTGTTCGGCATTGACTCGATTAAACTCAAACGCAACTTTGAGATCCTTGAATCTATCCCTAAACGGCTCCACCATCGCGGGTGAAAGACTCGAGACAATAACAGAATCTTCCAGATGATATTCTTCAATCATCTCGCCGACTCTCGTAGGCAGTTCCGTCCCGCCGTCTGGCTTCAGTTCAAGCCAGAGCAGGAATTTCCCCCCGAATTGTTCAAACAGTGTCTTGAGTGTCAGAGGTGGATGCGAACTCAACCTGCTCAGTTGAAAAGGATCTCGCAAGCGTAATCTCATCACAGCATCCAAAGTCAGCTGACTGGTCCGAACCGCTTGATGAGTTAGCGAGTACAGGTCTTCATCGTGGAGAATAACTACATTTTCGTCGGCGGTCAGGCGAAGATCACATTCAATTCCGTCGGAGCCTGCCAAATAGGCTGATCGGATTGCCTCGAAACTGTTCTCAGGAAATGGGGAGAATCCCCCGCGATGGGCAATGATTAATGTACTTCTCTGCTGCAGTCTGGTTTTCCAAGATGACTCAGGTAGGGCAACTGCCCTGACCTGGCTGACTCTTGGGTGTTCGAGAAGATCCGGAAGAAGGGTTCGATGTTCTTTCCAGAATCCTCTTAGTTCTTCTTTTTCTTCAATCAGATCCGGAATGACTGGGAAAAGCCGTGTTCTGAGTTCGTAAGGGAGAATCTCAAAAGCATATGCAGCACACATGAGATCCGAATTACGGTTGATCCATTCTGATTCATCCAATTCTCCTTCAACACTTGGGAGGGCGACCCAGAATTTCTTGAACCGGGCTTGAAAGACCTCCCACCATTCTTCCTGACCGTGCGTTGGATCTATGAACAAATCATCTAATTGTTTTCTGAGTCTGGACGGATCATATGAATGAAACTCCCGATTGGTCCCATACTTGAGGGCATTCTGTGCATTCAAAACTCGGTAGACCACTTCTTCTTTATAAAGATTAAGTTCGGAACACGGCTGAAAAACACACTCCGACGTGGTTTGCAGACTTTCGGACCAACAGGCACAGGGTAGACCCAGAACCAGTATCCCGAAAATGATCGAGATCCTGTGCGAGTAGTTACTTGTTCTTCTTAAGAGATTCATCGTGCTCTCTTTGGAGCCTTTCCAGTCTTCCCGCATTGAGAATCATATATGCCACGACTTGCTGCATCTGTGGATCATCTGCAAATCTCGAGGGTGCAATTCGGCGGTTGAGGGAAATAAGTTGTGGTTTCCTCCCCGGAATTCGGACTTGTATTTGAGCCAGATCGATATTCAACAGGTGGGTTGTGAACGGGAATCCCATTCCGAGGATTACACCTTTATTGAATCGATCCAGGGCGGTGTAATCCACATCTCCTCCCGAAAGATCCACCCACAGTATATTCATCAGGTCATTCAGGTTGAGTGGAGTATGGACAAATCTATCAGCAGGAATGCCTTTACCTACGACGCATCCGAAAACCCTCCCCAGGCTGTCAACACCTGTTTCCTGTAGTTCCAACGGTTCCAAAGGTGTCATTCTGCGATGATCACCCACCAGGACTAATCTGCCGTTGGCAAAAAAGCCCGATTGGCTCAGTTGTTCCCAGAATCCATGGGTCGTTTGATCAACATAATGGAGAAGGTTATGAAAATCGATCCCACTAATCCTCTCGGCGTCTTCTGGAACCAGATAAGGACGATGCAGGCTGATTGTCATTAGAACCAGAAAGAAAGGCTGGGCTTGTCGCTCAATCACGGACAGCGCCCGGTCAAAAAGAAACTGATCCGGGGCAGCTCCGAAACTTGCTTTGGGCTGGGCTTCAAAAAACTCTGATTCCCCTCCTTCAACCCTGTCGAATCCGATCCCTGTCAGCCAAGATCGGTTCTGTTGAAATTCGAGTGGGGCATTACTGATGAAGATAGTCCTATATCCATTCTTCTTGGCTTGGCATACGAGGTTGTCGGCCCCTTGCTCACATCCCAAGGGCGGAAACCGCACTTTCAGCGAGTCTTCAGTCATCCTCGTCGGATAAGGTTCTTCTCCGGTCAAGAGCGATACTAGAGCTTCTGATGTATTGCTGCCATTGGCTATGACATTGGTTAGAGTAATTCCCTGCGATGCTACATCATCAATCAGAGGTAATCTGTTGTAGAGGCCTCCACTGCGTTTGGAATCGATTCTTGAAAGAGATTCTGAGAGCACAATGATGAAGTTTGGCTTAAGATTATTCTCGCCGCCCTGCTGGTGTAGTTCCTGTCCATGTGGGGTTATCCCAATTCGTTGACCCGGGTTCTGAGCGAGTTCTTGAGCCAAGTCTGTGAATTCGGTTTCAGTCTGTTGCAAGTTCCTGGTCGAGACCCCGGGGAAAACAGCGACCTTGGAATTAATCCGAAGTACGTTGCAGAACGCATAGTCAATAACGGGATCCCATGTGTAAAGACCCGAAAGGACCCATGGTAGAGCTGCGATTAAGAGGCTCGAGAATATTATGGCCGGCCTCCCTTTTCTGAATCGGACCTTCATTTTCCTGGTTCGCCAGATCAGAGAGACCACTATGATAAGCACCGGTAGATGCCACCACGTCAGAAAGGTCATCACGGCCGGGAGCTCATCCGCGTAGCGATATAACTGTTTGATGGTCAACCTGCTGAAAAGAGACCGGATTAACAGGGTATCCGCCACATAAAGGGACAACAGAACTGCGATAAGAAAAGAGCTCAGAAACCTGATCCGGCCTAAAAGGAGGCACAGCAACAACACAGTGGCAAACAGGCTCAAGTCCTCCAATAGAGTGAACAGCAATATCTTAATGAGTGAATACTGGACCTCCGTTGCGAAGATCGTCATCGGGAGGATCGAGTGGAGCTTAAGGATAAGGGTGAGAGCGAAGATCAGGGGAATCCAGAATGGGATCACCGTTTCTGCAGGTTTGATCAGACTTTCGCCAGTAACCTTCACCATGGGTTTGCAGTCTTCATCTGCCCGACATCGCGCTCCAATCCGAGTAGAATAGAGTGAGATTTCCAAAGAATCAATTCTGATTACCGGCTCGAACTCAATATTGAGCCCCCGGTCTGGAATCCCGGGGCTCCGTATGGATTGTCAATTCAACGTCATACGGAGCCGGGTCCTTTCAGGGCCCGGGGTTGGCGGAAGCCCGAGTTGTTGGATCGTAAGTCTGCTACGCCCTGTAATTCAGGCACACTCAGGGAGGATGCATCCGGTGACGCAGCAGCCAGTTAGTGAGAGAAGCGGCTTAGTTACCTTGGGGGCGGAACGGCCACGCGATCGACAGAGTTCCCTCGGACCCGCTACATCCGAACCAATTCGACGCGGCGGTTCTGCTGCCGCCCTTCCGGAGAGTCATTCGGTGCCACTGCGCGGGAAGGGCCGAGTCCCATAGTTCTGAGTCGGTCTTCAGGGATGCTGAAGTTGCTGATCAGGTAGACCTTCACCGCTGCCGCGCGATCGCTCGACAACTCCATGTTCATGTCGAAGCCTCCTTCATTGTCTGTGTGGCCCTCAATGAGAAGATTCAAATCTCCGTACTGCTGCATCATCGTGCCGATTTCCGTGAGAACCGGTGCCGACTCGGACCGGATATTTGCGGAACCGGTGTCAAAGAAGATGTTATTTACAGCCACCCGCCCGTCCGTCATGAGTGCGTCGTACAGGTCTCTCCCTCCTGCAGCGATCCGAATATTAGCGATATAGGTCAGCTTCTCAGGGGCCCTGGGCTCGAGGAAGAAATAAACCTTATCGCTGCGGCCCAGTGAAGTCGTAGGCACGTTTGCGACCCGATTCTCACCGATAAACATCTTGGCGTGGGCACCATCCACCATAATCCTGACCGGTACGATTTCTTGGGACGGCCGGGGATCATCTGTAACAGAGACCTGACGGCCCTGTTTCCCCCAGATGCCTGAGCCGTTCCGATGACCGGCATTGAAGTATTGCTCTTCGTAAGCGTGCGCCCAGGCCCAGCCGAAGTTCGGGGGCTCGATCAGCGCAACGCTCACCCCGGAAACTCCAGCGGCATCATACATTTCGAACTCGATCGTGAACTGTTCCGGCATCGTTTCCGGAAGTTGAATCGCGAAGCGGCTTTCTTTAGTATCTGCACGCAAGAAGGCCTGCCCCTGCCAGGTTACCACCTGCATGTTTCCTTGAATGAACTCAAGTTGACGGGGAAAATCACCCTGGTTTTCACCGGAAAAGTCCGCTTCAAACAATACGCGTTCCCCTGGTTCGAAGTCATAGTTCGATCCAGAGGTGGGGACTGCTTTGGGAGCTTCGGGAACCTGAGAGGCTTCAGTCGTCTGACCCGGGACTTTGGAGGGATCGGAAATCGGTTGCCCTTTGCTGTCAGTGAGAACGGTACCCTTCTCATCGGTCAGAACGAGTTGGTCACCTTCGCTTTCGGCTTTCTTAATACATTCCAGATCGTTGAAAACACAGCGCACCCCCTTGCGAGTCAGTTGCTCCGCCTGATTCGCCGTCTCCTGTTCAGCACCTCGCTTGACCGCATCCTTTATGGATCCGAACTGGGCATGGACAAACCCCGAACCCAGACTCGCCACCAAAGCTAAACTCACTGAAAACGCAATTTTTCGTAGATTCATGATCCCCTCCCAAACCGAGTTAGTCCACTGCTGCGGCAAGCGGATTGTTCTCGAACTGGATCTCGGGCCAGTCCTGACACTTCTCTTTCAATTCGCCGCGGCAGAATAGACCACTTCTCACAACCAACTAAGACTGAATGTGACTCAATAGACTAGTTTAAATAATTACCTAACATGATAGTTATTTTGCCTAAGTTGTCAATAGCTGAGGGAT
Source organism: Acidobacteriota bacterium (assembly GCA_030614585.1). Lineage (GTDB taxonomy): Bacteria > Acidobacteriota > UBA6911 > RPQK01 > JAPXNP01 > JAUWTT01. The sequence continues at coordinate 7,087 of JAUWTT010000038.1, read as the reverse complement.
TCGCGCTGTAGAGGTTTCCGAGTCCGTTGGAGTACCCAATACGAGGGACATTGAGGTTGACAAGATCACTTCGAGGGCAAAGACAATCGTATTAGATGCCGGAGTCCGGATGCCGGTTACCAGATGCCGGGGCGTGGGTGTGGTAAAGACATAGGTGCCGGTTGTTAATAAAGAGCGAAGCAGGGACCTGTCCTCCATGGCTCGATGAGCGCGGGAGGATGCCGGATGCCGGCGGGTCTCCGAGCCCCGCCTCGCGGGGCGATATGCGTAGCGCCCAGGGCGTGAGCCCTGGGTTGGCGACCTAACCTTCCACGGAGGCCGCCGCCGGCGGACGACATGAATCCCGCAGATCCCCCTCTGTCAAACTAATAAACCGGGTGGAGAATCCGAACCCTGTCTCATCGGTCCAAATAACCGTAGTGTTGACCTAAGAGGAACAAGTGGAATCCGGTATCTGGCATCTGGTAGTCGGCATCTCATACAATTGATGGTAAGATCCCGGCCTCAAGAGACGATGACCGGATACGGACGGTGAAACTGCAAGGCGGAGCTGTCCGATTCCCAAACCACAAAGGGAGGCTGAAAGTGAAAGCACTCAAGACTCTTGCTCTGTTACTGCTCGCCGGACTCCTCGGTATTGCCGGTTCGTGCGGTCCGACAACCCAGACCGAGACTGAGATCCTCTGGGACGTCTGGGGAGTTCCTCACATTTTTGCAGACAGCAACGAGGAACTGTACTTCGCTTTCGGCTGGGCCCAGATGCACAACCATGGGGATCTGATCCTTCGCCTGTATGGCGAGGCCCGAGGCCGTTCCGCTGAATACTGGGGTGAATCACTCCTTGAGCAGGATGTGTTGCTCCACACTCTGGGCCTTCCTGAGATTGCTTCAATCTGGATGCAAGCCCAGAGTCCCGAAGCTCAAGGTTGGCTGCAGTCGTTCGCAGACGGGATGAATGACTATGCAGAAGCCAATCCGGAAGCAATTTCCCCGGAAGTTCAACCCGTTCTCCCCGTCCAGCCAAAAGACGTGCTGGCCAACGCGATTCGCGTCCTTCACTTCACTTTCGTGGGGGGCAGCGTGTTTAGATCCGCACGCAGTTGGAGTGAGCCAGGCTCAAACGCCTGGGCCATCTCACCATCGAAATCGGAAAGTGGCAATGCCATGCTGTTGTTGAACCCCCATTTACCCTGGTCAGGCTTTTTCCTCTGGATGGAGGCTCAACTCTCAGGTCCAGGTCTCAATGCTTCCGGGGCTGCTTTGGTCGGAATGCCGTTCCTGGGAATTGGTTTCAACGATTATCTCGGTTGGACTCATACGGTCAACACGTTCGATGGAATGGACCTTTATGAACTAACTCTCGCAGGCGAAGGGTACCAGTGGGACGGAGCGGTCAGGGAGTTTGATCGTTCCTCGAAGAGCCTCAAAGTCAAGCAGCCTGATGGGACTTTGGAGGAAAAGGAGATCTGGATCGAGCATTCCGTGCACGGGCCTGTGATTGGCAGGAAAGAAGGGAAAGCTCTGGCTGTTCGGGTGGTCGGACTGGATCAACCCCACTTGCTCGAGCAGTATTGGGATATGGCTCATGCTCAGAGTCTCGAGGAGTTTGAGTCGATCATCTCTCGCCTCCAAATGCCCGTGTTCAACACGATCTACGCCGACCGTGACGGCCACATCATGTACCTTTATGGTGGAAGGGTTCCGAGGAGATCTCAAGGAGATTGGAGCTACTGGAGAGGTGTTATCCCCGGGCAGACTTCGGAGACTCTCTGGACCGAAACGCTTGAATACGCCGAGCTGCCAAAGTTGATTGACCCGGAAACCGGGTGGGTCCAGAATGCCAACGACCCTCCCTGGACTTCTACAATTCCGCAGGTTCTGGATCCGTCAGACCACCCTGTCTATTTAGCGCCCAACAATATGCCTTTCAGACCACAGCGTTCCGCCCGAATGCTGATGGACGACGCACAGATCTCATTCGAAGATCTGGTCAAGTACAAACACTCAACACGCGTCGAATCAGCGGATCGAATCCTGGACGACCTGATTGCGGCGACCGAGAAGTACGGAACCAGCGCGGGAAAGGATGCCGCTGAAGTGCTGAAGGAATGGGATCGCAAGACTGATGCGGAAAGCAGGGGAGCCGTCCTGTATTTGTTTTGGGCGAACAAATTGGGTCGGGAAGGCTTTGCCCTTCCCTGGAGGAAAGAAGCCCCGCTGAGCACTCCGAACGGCCTTGCCAATCCGCCCGAAGCTGTGAAAATGCTGGAAGCGGCGGCGGCGGAAGTTGCGCAGAAATATGGCCGAATCGATGTTCCCTGGGGAGAGGTCGTCCGCTTACGCTATGCAACCATAGACCTTCCAGCCAACGGGGGACCGAGCAGCTTGGGGATTTTCAGGCAGATCTCGATAGCTGAAGACAGCGATGGGAAATTCAAAGCGGTTGCAGGAGAATCCTACTATGCGGCTGTCGAGTTTGGTCCCGAGGTGCGGGCTGAGGCGCTCATGAGCTACGGCAATGCATCTCAACCTGGATCACCCCACCGCGGAGATCAGCTGGAGCTGTTTGTGAAGAAGCAGCTGCGTCCTGTCTGGAGAACGAGGAAAGCGATCGAAGCAAATCTCGAGAAGAGGGAGGTTATTCAAGGGCGTGTTGCCGAATTCGACCCCCTGCGCAAATCCCAAGTCCCAAGTACCAAATCCCAAGCAAGGTCGATTCAATGAATTCAATGTCTCGACTTCCAAAGAGCTTCTAGCTACTCATATCACTTTGGGCTGACCGCCTGGAAGGCCATCTTCCGCCACCACGGAACCCACTTGCAGCCGATCGGAAGATAAGCTTCCAGCTTGTCACGTCAGTCCGGAGTGACGGCCTGGGAAGGCCATCTTCCGCACCATGTACAGCTGCGAGCGTCCGGTGGGTTTTCGCACCACATGTTACGTCGAGCATCGGATCTCACCCCGATTCCAGGCAGGAGAAGATCTCACGGTAGAACTCAGGATGGGACTGCCAGGTCTGGGCCGTGACAATCCTACCGTCGCGAACCGCTTCTTCTGTGGAGTAGGTCCCTCCAACCGTTTCCAATTCGTTCCGAATGTGCTCGTAACACGTCAGACGCCGACCTTCCGCCAAACCGGCTGCAATGACAACCTGGATGCCGTGGCAAATCGCAAAAATCCACTTTTCTGTTGCCGCAAACTCGCGCACGATCGCCAGAACTCGTGGGTCGTTCCGCAAATACTCAGGCGCTCTACCTCCCATGATCAACACCGCCTCGAATTGGGCTACGGTAACATTGGCAAACGTAGTATCAGCTTCAATTCCATAGCCACGCCTTTCGACGTAGGTATCCCAGCCCGGTTCAAAGTCGTGCATGACGAGATGAAGTCGTCGTTTACTGGGAGCTGCGATGATCGGATCGTATCCAGCTTCGAGGAATCGATGATAGGCATAGAGAGTTTCGTAACTCTCGCCTCCATCACCGGTAACAATAAGGACCTTCCTACCCATAAGAGAACCCCTTTCTTTCAGGGCGAGTTGCCCCGGAATCCATAAGAGTGTCGCATTTTTCCAAAGAAATGACGCCTAATCCACAAGAACGGTAGCGCCAATCCCGTCCCCCTTTTTATAAAATCATGTGGCTAGCTACTCCTTTCATGACCCGGGGGCGGGTCCGAAAAGACCCGCCCCGCTTGGGGCGAACCACCCTCTTTGTGATCCCCTCCTTGTGATTCCCCAGCTGTCGAATTCACTGCGAAGTCACCCAGCACACATCAAAAAGACACAAAGAGACGCAAAGGAAGACGGCACCTCTACTTGCTTGTTTCTCTTACTTGAGGAGAAAGGCACCCTCCAGCTGCGAGAATTCTTCGTGGGAAGTTGGCAGCACTTCTTTTCGCCTCTACACTGTTAATCTTGGACTGAGAGAGCTCTCCTTTACAAACCTGGTGACTATGCTGGAACAGGTGAAACAACAATTCCAGGCCGTCTCATGGCTACTTCCTCCAGCACTGATCGGCTTGGGCCTGAGACTCTACCAAATCAAGTTGCAGATCCTAGCGGATGATGAGTGGCATGCATTGCACGCTCTGCTGACAGGTAGCTACACTGAGGTACTTACACATTTCGGACACGCCGATTCCTGTATCCCGCTAACCATTGCATACAAGCTTGCATACGACATCTACGGTCTTTCCGAGTTAATCATGCGAGCCCCGGTTCTCCTTTTCGGAACAGCCACCGTTATTGTCTTTCCGCTAGTTGTCCGCCGCTGGATCGGGATCCCTGCCGCTAGGGCTTTCGCCTGGCTCCTCGCGATCTCACCAATGCTGATCTTCTACAGCCGATATGCTCGACCTTACGCCATCTCGACATTTCTTTCCTTTGTCGCGGTACTCGCTTTTTTTCATTGGTGGTCAGGAGCGAAAGCCAGGTGGAAAACTGTGTTCGTCGTCGGCGGGATCCTGGCCCCCTACTTCCACCTTTCCGCTATTTTCACGCTCGGGGGGACTTTTCTCTTCGCTGTAACCGAACTCTGCTTGGGAGGAACCCCAGAGAACCGGCGTTGGAAAGAATTACTTCCACCGTTCACTGCCGTCGGGATCGGCCTGGCTCTGGTTCTCGGTCCCCCGCTGATTATCGATACAACGGCTCTGACAGGAAAAGTCTCCACAGACGGCGTCGTATCCGAAACCCTGACAGGGGCTATTACGCTCTTTTTGGGCACAAGGAGCTTACCGGCGGCTCTTCTTTTCCTCTTGGCCGCGTGCACCGGAGGGCTCTTACTCATTCGGAGGAACCAGCGGTTTGGAGCCTATTTGGTGACGCTTTCGGCCTTCAGCCTTGCAGCCACCAGCGTCATTGCCCCTCACGCCATACAGGTTCCAATCGTCTTCGCTCGTTACAACATCTTCCTTATTCCTGTCTTGTTGCTTACCATGTCGGTGCTGCTGGGTGAAGTCGAAACCAGGATTTCCAGTCTTCTCCGGTGGTATCAGTCCGGGTTCCTGAGTGCGGCAGTCGTTTTACTCCTCGTTTATGCCGGCCCGATCCGACAAGTCTATTACTACCCGAACAACTGGACGAACCACGCTCTTTTCCAGTACTTCTACGAACTGTCGAAACCCGGTAACCTGTATTCCTACCTCACGACGCCCTACCGCATCCCTGAGTTCTACCAAAGACTGTCGGAACAACCAGCAGGAAGCCTCCTGCTTCTAGAAGTACCCTGGTTCTATGAGTGGAACAACAATTTCTACCCTCACTACCAACGAGTTCACCGTCAGAAGATGTTGGTCGGCTTCGTAGACGACCCGGCTTCATGGACAAGGCCGGGCGAGTATCCTAGGCATGACTACAGGATGCGTTTCAGGAATTTCGTTCACGTTTCAGACCGGAAGAAGATCCAGAGAGCCGGCGTTCGCTATGTGGTTTTTCATAAAGAGCTCGCGGTTGAACTCCCGTATCTGATAAGCGCGGTCGCGCCGGAGGTGATTCATTGGGTTGAAGAATACCGCTCCCGTTTTGGAGAACCAGTCTACGAAGATTTAGATCTGGTCGTGTTTGACCTCAATTCCGGAGGAGCGGAGTGACCCAACCTGACCCGCATTTCTCACCAGCTGACTGGTGAGAAATGCGGGTTAATATGGTATGTTCCAGTGCCATGGCGCTTCAGGGAAAAACCATTGCGGTCGTCCTTCCTGCATACAACGCAGCGGCAACGCTGAAAACGACCTACGAAGAGATTCCGCACGATCTGGTAGACCACATATTGCTGGTAGACGATTCCAGCCAGGATGAGACGGTGCGTGTAGCTCGGGAACTCGGGATTGCCGTTTTTGTCCACGATTCCAACCTTGGCTATGGAGCTAACCAGAAGACCTGCTATTCGGAAGCTCTCAAGCTGGGTGTCGACGTTATCATCATGCTCCATCCCGACTACCAGTACACTCCGCGGTTGATACCCGCTATGGCCTCTATGATCACCAGCGGGCATTACGACGTGGTTCTAGGTTCTCGAATTCTGGGCGGGACCGCGATCAAGGGCGGGATGCCGGTCTATAAGTACATCTCGAATCGAATGCTGACCCTGTTCGAAAACCTTATGACAATGGCGAAGCTATCGGAGTACCACACCGGATACAGGGCCTTCTCTCGTGAGGTCCTTGAACAACTCCCTCTGCTCGAGAACTCCGATGATTTCGTTTTTGACAACCAGATTCTCCTCCAAACTCTCCACTTCGGTTTCAGAATAGGGGAGGTCAGCTGCCCGGCTAAATACTTCCCTGAAGCCTCGAGCATCAACTTCGGTGCCAGTGTCAAATATGGCCTGCAGGTGATAACGGCAGCTCTCCAGTTTCGACTAAACCGCTGGGGATTGCTCAAGCTGCCCCTGTTCAGCAGCAGAGGACGAAAGTTGAACTCCAGATTGACTAAGGGTGAGGAGTGACTCGAATTGAAAGTCCGAAGGGGGATTTTTGCTACCGAACGACAAGCCTGGATCGCGGTCGCTCTATACACACTTGTCCTGTACAGCACGCTTACGGTCGCATTTGACCTCTACGTCTCGGTATTCGATCGGGTGGGAAAAGCCACGGTTTCTCAGTGGATGAATCTGAGTCTTGCGGGAGTCGGCTTCCTCTTGGGTCTTCTCACCATCGTATGGATCCGGCCCCATGCATCGGGCTACCTGGCCTTGCTTTTGATAGGACTCACTCTTGCCTTCTGTGTTTCCCAGCTGCCAATCCCGGCCAAGAGATTTCATTTCTTCCAATATGCGCCCCTCACAGTCCTCATATTTGACTCACTCCGTTTTCGCTGCAGCGACCGAAGTATTTATGTCTGCTCAATGGCGCTAGTCACCCTGATAGGGCTGGGAGACGAGACAATTCAATGGATGCTTCCAGACCGGCACTTCGGCACTATTGACCTGGTCATTAACTCCGCGGCAGGCCTCCTCACACTGGTCTTTATTGGATTCGTCCTGGGCGAAGAGAAGTACCCCTTCCCCAGTCGCGCTCAGTGAGGGAGATGCAACCACCAGGACACCAAGAACACCAAGGGAAAAAGGGGATTTGTTAAGTATCT
>JAUWTT010000469.1 GCA_030614585.1 Acidobacteriota bacterium | reverse complement strand
CGCCTGTTCAAGCCCTACTGCGAAAATCAGACCTGATTTATTAAACCACCAATTTCACCAGGGTCAACATGAAACAGAGGCTCAACCTTTGGAGTGGACAGCCCTAGCTGCCGCTTTGGTGAGTTGTGCTTTCAGTTTCCGGAAGAAAGCGTCAGCTAGGGCTGCCGCACTCCAAAACAATCTCATGAGCCTTGATGAAAGCTAAAGCTTGCAAATGATTTCATTGAGTTTTATACTCCGTTTATGGTGACGGTCACGCACAGAATCGACGAGGATCTCAAGGCGCTGCTGGATCGTTACTGCGAGCAGCATGGGCTGAAGGCTCAGGCCGTAGTGCAGGAGGCGATCGCCGAGTGGTTGGAAGATGCTGAAGATATTGAGCTGATTGAAGAGCGTCGAAAGGGACCTTGGATTGACTGGGAAGACGTCAAGAACACACTATAGGCTTCTTGTTCACGCTGCGGTCCCCAAAGAAATCGAGGCGATTCCCGCCCCTTTGCGTACACGGGTCAAGAACGTCATTTCCTCGTTGGTCGAAGATCCAATTCCTGTTGGGGCCTCTCGAATCAAGGGAAGAGTGAATGCATACCGCATTCGAGTCGCCAATTATCGCGTCGTCTACGAGGTCCATGTCACCGAGATTGTGGTTTACGTGGTCGGCGTGGCCCATCGGCGAGCAGTGTACAAAAGAATCTTGCGCCGTAAGTGAGCCATCGTTGCTGCCATCTCGGCTTCGGGCTACTTCTTGAGAAGAGATTCGGGCAGCTCCTTGATATAGACGTCGCGCTTGGGGTACGGGATTTCGATCTGGTGTTCGTTGAGTGCCTGGTAGACAGCTGAGTTGACAGCATTGGTTACCCGGCCCTTCGACCTTGGGTTCTCGACCCAGCAGCGAATCTCGAGATTCAGCGAAGACTCTCCAAAACCAGTGAACTTCACCCAGGGTTCCGGGTACTTGCAGACGCGTTCCAGGGCCCTGGTCGCTTCCAACATTACTGACTGGGCCTTGACAACATCTGATCCGTACGCCACCGCGACCGGAATTCGGAGCCGTTGCTTGGTCCATCGGCCGGAAGACTCGTTAATGATTTTCGAACTGGCAATGACAGAGTTGGGAATCGTCACTTCAATGTCATCTCGAGTCAAGATTCTGGTACTCCGGAGGCCTATTTTCGTCACTTCCCCGCGCTCCTTACCATCCAGAACGATGTAATCCCCCAGCTTATAAGGGGCGTCAGCCATGATTGAAATGCCGGCAAACAGGTTCCCCAGGGTGTCTTGTGCGGCGAGACCGATGGCAACAGCGGCAATTCCTGCGGTAGCCAACCAGCCGAATGGATCAACTCCCCAGGCCACCAAAACAAAGTAGATGGCGAGAGCAATCAATACGAGCTTTGTGGCAGTTTCGAAAAGTGGACGCGTGGAAGGCTGGATTGCACGGACACGCTTGGTGTCTCGCGTCAGCCAACCATAGACAATTGTTGATGCCTGAACGCCGAAAGTAACCCAGATCAGGATCACAAGAGTCGCGACGGAATTTTTCCAGAACCAGCGAATCGATTCGGAAGGAGCAATTAGAAGAAAGGACACGCTGAGTCCAATCAAGAGGACCGTGATAAAGACGGGGCGGTGAAGGATCTGGATCAACCGGTCGTCGAGCTCAGACTTCGTCCTCCGCGCGACACGCATGATCACCCTGGTGATGATCCAGTCGCTGAGCTTTGCCAGAGCCAAAGACAGAACAACTGCTACCAGGGCTTGGATGTAGACGTTATCCGCAAAGATAGAAAGACTGTTTCTGAGTGACTCAACCAGAGAACTCTTGTCCAACATTTTCAGTCAACCCTCCCTGTCTTTGTACCGTCAAGCGACGGAAATCCTGTTCACCAACCGGCATATATCACGGGCCCCAATCCAATGCTACCTGGATCAGTTGGATGGCTATTGGTATTCTACTAACTTTCCTAGTCTGAGAAAGGGCAAAAGCATGACGCGTAAAACTATAATATTGGGTTCCGGCTGTGCTGGTTCCACAGCTGCCATCTACGCTGCACGAGCCAACCTCGACCCATTGGTACTGGAGGGACATGAGCCTGGCGGGCAGCTTTCGCTAACCACGCTGGTCGAGAACTATCCGGGATTCCCTGAAGGAGTCATGGGACCCGAGTTGGTTGAAAACATGAAGAAGCAGGCCCAGCGCTTTGGAGCTGAATACAAGATGGAAAGGGTCGGCAAGGTCGATCTCGACAGCAGGCCGTTTGTCTTAGAAACGGACCAGGAACGGTACGAGACGCATACGATCATCGTTGCTTCCGGCGCCTCCGCCAGGTTTCTGGGGCTCGAGTCGGAGAAGAAACTGCTGGGACGAGGCGTTTCGACTTGTGCCACTTGTGATGGGTATTTCTTCCGAGGACAGGAGGTTGTCGTTGTCGGCGGTGGAGACACCGCGATGGAAGACGCCCTTTTCCTCACCAAGCACGCCGAGAAGGTCACGATCATCCATCGACGTGATGAGCTGCGCGCCTCGAAATTCATGGCTGCACGCGCAGAGGCCAACTCGAAAATGGAATTCCTCTGGGACACAGTAGTTGTAGACATCCTCGATGTCGAAAAAGGGGCTGTCGAAGCAGTCCGGCTCAAAAATGTCAAGACAGGTGAGGAGTCTTTGTTTGAAACTCACGGGGTCTTCGTTGCGATCGGGCACAAACCGAACACGGAAGTTTTCGAAGGTAAACTGGAACTGAATGAGAACGGTTACGTGATCGTGAAGCATGGCGCTAATACGTCGGTTGAGGGAGTGTTTGCAGCCGGCGATGTGCATGACCATGAGTATCGCCAGGCAATAACGGCTGCTGGAGCCGGGTGCCGGGCGGCGATCGAGTGTGAGCGATACCTGCAACTGCAGGGGATTGACTGAAAGTTCGAACTTCGAGGGTCGTTGCCCAAACTGAAATTGCAGAAGATCGAACAGAGAGAATCGCAAATTCACCACCAAGACACCAAGAGCACTAAAAGACAATGAGATTATTGGGCTTATCTTGGTGTCCTTGGTGACTTGGTGGTTCGAATTGTTGGGTTCGAGTTCATTTGGGCAACACACCTATTCGGGCGGGACTCTTTAGAAAAGCGCAAAGGGAGTGGGAAAAGGTGCTTGACTACGACTTCAATGAGACCGGTTTAAAAGGGAAGAACCTGCTCATAGCCGGCGGCACAGGGGGGTTGGGACGTGCGGTTGTCGCCTTGCTGGCTGGTGAAGGCGCAAACCTGCTCGTTGGTTACAAAGATAATCGTGACCGAGCTCTGGAACTGCAGAACACTCTACGGACGGCTCACGGAGTCGAGATTGGCCTTGTTGGAGGAGACGTATCGACGGCAGAAGGGCGCTCCAGGTACTTGCAGGCTGTCCGGGAGATGGAAGGCCCCCTGTACGGTCTCGTTTGTCTAACCGGCGATCCGGCCCGGGTGAAGTTTGATCAGGCCACGGACCAGGATATTCAGGAGTCGATGGCGGTCAACTATGTTGGCCCCATCCTATTGGCTCGCGCTGTAGCCGAAGAGATGAAAGAGAACAGGACGTCGGGAGCAATCGTCTTGTTCTCAACGATGCAGGCTGTTGCACTCTTCGACTCCAGCATCAACTATGCCGGGCCGAAGAAGGCCTTGATTCACGCAGCCAGGATCATGGCCAAGCAGTGGGGAGGACCGGATGGAATCCGCGTTAATGTGGTTGCACCTGGAGTCAATCGGGCTGGAATGGCATTGAGCTCGATCGCCTCGGGGAAATACGATTTCTTCGTGGATGAAGGCATCATCCCCCGGTTCGGGAAGGCCGAGGACATTGCGAAAGTCGTACGCCTCCTGGTTGAACCAGACAACTACCTGACCGGCCAGGTCATCACGGTGGACGGCGGCCTGACTCTGCGAAAAGACCTGCGCTGAGAGGTTTTCACCACCAAGACACCAAGGACACTAAGAATTCTTGGTGCTCTTAGTGTCTTGTACGTTGGGAGGTGTGAGAGAAAGAAGGGTTCATTCTAGTAGTCGTAGTAGGGCCTGTGGGAAAGTG
>JAUWTT010000540.1 GCA_030614585.1 Acidobacteriota bacterium | reverse complement strand
CCTTCAATCGGATGGCATGCAGCTTGATGAAGCCACTGGCATCCGTTTGGTCATACCCTCCCTCTACGTCCATGCTTCCCAGTTCCTGGTTATAGAGTGAAGTAGGTGATTCTCGTCCCAATGCCATTACGTTCCCTTTGTAAAGAGATAGGATAACTCTACCGTCGATCGCCTCCTGCGACTGGTTGAAGGAGGCCATCAGGAAATCCATTTCGGGCGCAAACCAGAAACCGTTGTAGAGGTACTCTGAGAACTTCGGCTCCAGCGTTTGCTTCAGGTGCATGACCTCCTTGTCCATCGCAATACCCTCTATGTCTCGATGTGCTGTCCATAGAATGGTAGCGCCCGGTGTCTCGTACACGCCTCGAGACTTGATCCCAATGAAACGGTTCTCAACCATGTCCACGCGTCCGATTCCATTTTCGCGTCCCAGCTTGTTCAAATAACTGAACATTTTCAGAGGCCCGGTGACCAACTCTCCTGTGTTTTCGTTCTTTACCGACGTCGGAAGACCGTCTTTGAATTCAACCTCGATAACGGTTTCCTGATCGGGAGCGTCCTTGGGAGAAACCGTCTTGGAGTAAATTGTTTCGTCCGCCATCCTCATCGGATCTTCCAGGATTCCCGCCTCATGACTGATATGCATCAGATTCTCGTCTTCGCTGTACGGCTTGCTCAAAGTGGCTGAAACAGGGATGTCATGCTGCTGGGCGTAGTGCAGCATGTCTGTGCGGCCGCGAAACTCCTTAAGAAAGGCGGGATCTTTCCAGGGCGCGATCACCTCAATATGTGGATCGAGGGCGTAGTAGGCAAATTCAAACCGTACTTGATCATTACCCTTGCCCGTAGCGCCATGACTTACGAACTTGGCATTTTCGGCGTGCGCAATCCTAATCTGATGTTTGGCGATCAAGGGCCTGGCCAGTGAAGTGCCGAGAAGATACCTCCCCTCATAGGTGGCGTTGGCCTTGAGTGCCTGGAAGATGTAGTCGGTTACAAACTCCTGCTTCAATTCTTCCACGTAGACTTGACTCGCCCCAATCGAAAGGGCTTTCCTTTCCGCTTCCTGGAAGTCTTCCTCTTGTCCCACGTCTGCCAGAAAGCAGATAACGTCGTAGCCCTTCAAGAGAAGCCATTTAAGAATGACAGAGGTATCCAGTCCTCCGGAGTATGCAAGCACCACTTTTTCTTTCATCCCGTTCGTCTCCTGCTATTAAGTCAAAACACCTGCTGAATTATAGGGGTTCAAGCATGCAGAGTGAAAGCGGGTACCGGGCACCGGATGCCAGATGCCAGATGCCGGATGGGGGGGCGTGGTCAGGACATCGGTAACACTTCAGGTTTAGGACATCGGTAACACTTTTTTGATTATCGATGATTGTGAGTCTTGAGGAAAGGGGGCGACGGCGAAACCTCTTGTCTAGCGGGTGTGGTGTCCCACGATCGGGGATATTCCACAACTCGCCCGTGAAGAAGCCCGGGTATCGGGCGCATCCAAAGATTTGCCCCTGAAGGGGGCCCATGTGTAAGCCCAGGGCGGCAGCCCTGGGTCAACCCTACAGCTGAAATCACGAGCCCTGTATGGGCGATACCGGGGTCCTGAAGCGAACACGATGTTTGATGCTGAAAACTATGTGTCGCCCCGTCAGGGCTGCAGTGTTGGCGGGGGCTCCGGTTCCCAGGGCTGCCGCCCTGGGCTTACACATGCCGCTCCTTCAGAGCTATTCCCGGCACACCACCATAAAGAGAATTTTCTCGTGCGACGATCGCAACACAAACTTAGATCTCAGGTTCTGCACATCTTGCTCCTTCCATAGAATGGGCCTGGCCTCCCTTCGGAACTTTGGCTGGCTTTCTTACCACCAACCGTTACCCATGTATTGAACCTGTACCTAGTGGTTTACTCCCCGGCTCCTTCACACTGCGCAAACAGGCGGGTAAGGTTATGTTAGGATTTTCAACCTTGGTAACTGTTGTCTAACTGATGTCGTCTTGAATATGCAAACGCCGCCGGCAATCGTGCTTTTTGACCTTGGGGGAGTGTTGATCCATTGGGATGGAGCTAATGGGCTGAGAAAACTGTTGGGAGACGAGTTCTCGCCTGAGGCTGCGCGCAAGTTCTGGCTCGAGTCGCCATCAGTTCGAAGTTTCGAGTCAGGCCGGGCTACTCCCGATGAGTTTGCGCGAAAAGCGGTTGAGGAACTGAACTTGAGTATGAGCCCGGACGAGTGGTTTCGCCAGTTCTTCAACTGGGATCGAGGTCCGTTCCCAGGATCTCTTGAGTTGCTCTCTGCATTGGATTCAAAATGCGAACTGGGATGTCTCAGTAACAACAACGAGTTGCATTGGAGTCAAATCAGGGATCATTGGGGATTTGGACCGTTCTTTCGCTATCAGTATCTCTCCCACGAGATCGGGATGATAAAGCCAGACCCAGAAATCTTCGAGTACGTGCTTCGGGATCTCGGAGTCCCGCCTGAGCGGATCCTGTATCTGGATGACAATCCCGAGTGTGTGGAGGCTGCGCTGAAGTTCAATTTTCGGGCCGCAAAGACTCAAGGACTAAGTGAGGTGAGGCAGGTGCTGTCCAGCGAGGGTCTGCTGTAGGCTATTCCTCTGGTCTCTTGGCTTGAGACCTGGGGCTTGCGGCTTGGTATCTTAGCTCGTGCTCCGCCTGCCCTCCGTAGCTTTAGCGAAGGAGGGTAATCGTAATCGAGAACCTGCCCTGGAGGTCGCTCAACTTCTCTTAGCCAGCGGGCGTAGATATTCGGTGACACTCTCGACAAGCGCGTTCGCGTCTGCTTCGGTTGGGGCTTCCGCCATAATCCTCAGAACAGGTTCGGTGTTCGATCCTCGAGCCAGTAGCCACCGATCTGGCCAAAGGACTCTCACCCCGTCGGAGAGGTCCATCTCCTGATCGCTGTGCAAGTGTTGTATCAGGCGTAACATTGGTGGAATTTGGCGCGGCGCTGCAGGAACCGTCCTTTTGATAACTACTCGGCGAGGAAGCCTGCTGCGCAGCGTTCCCAACGAAGTCGCCTGCTTCGACATGCTCTCAAGAATGTAGGCCATCGCCACAAAAGCGTCATGGCAGGGGTTCACCGCCAAGTCGATCACTCCTCCATTCCCTCCGCTGCCGAGACGGCTTCTGCTCTCGAGCATTCTCTCCAGGACGTAGACTTCTCCAACCTTGGTGCGAAGGACGGAACAGCCGAAGCTGCTGGCTACATCTTCGACCATGCTACTCGTTGACACACTCACCACCACACTGCTTGGAGTACTGCCTAACCTGTGTTGAAGCACCAGGGCCAGGGTACAGTCCTCATCTAATGCGAAGCCCTGCTCATCCACCAGACCCAGTCTATCCCCGTCCGCGTCCAGGGCGAAGCCGATATCAGCACCCGTATGTCTGACCTTTTCGCAGAGTGCTCCCAGGCTTTCAGGAGTCGGCTCTGGATCTCTGGGAAGCGGTTTCTCTGCGTCGGTATTCAACTCGTACACCTCGCAGCCCAGTCGCTT
>JAUWTT010000099.1 GCA_030614585.1 Acidobacteriota bacterium | reverse complement strand
TCCCGGTTCTGAGTCAGTCTCGCCTCCGGGTCATAGTACACGGTATCGAAGGGCAGAAGTGAGGTTTCGATCTCCTTTTCGGTAGCCTTTACAAAACTCTTGACGGCCTCCGTAAACTCACTCGTTCCGGCACCCTGGGTCAAAAACACGTCTTTCTGAAATCCGTATTTCTCCGCCGAAAAAACGGGTGGCGCCGCAACTGCCACGAATTCTACCGGAAGTTCGGAGAATTCCGCGACTAAAGCGCGCTGAACGGGGAGATCGTCGAAACTATCCTCGCACCAGAGCGGCCCACGGAACGGTTTTTCCGGCCGGGTCCTGAAACCCCCACCAAACAACACCAACACAACCAAGCGGGTCTCCGGCTTCACCAGGTCCAGCAAACGGACCTTTCTCATCTCGGCGTCCAAAACCCAGGTTTCAGAGTCGATTCGTTCTCCGGGTACATAACTGGCAGGCTTTGACACGATCAGTTTGGGCTGACTCATTAAACCGGCTGAGAAAAGGCCTAGAGAAAGCCCTAGTAGTAGAAGCCTGGGTGCCATGATTATCCTTCGATGTCCATCTTCATAAAGACCAGTCCTGTGAGGAGTTTTGGATAGAAGTCTGTCGATTTTTGGGGCATCCTCTTGCCGGCTTCGGAGACTTCGCGGACCTGCTGAAGGGACGTCGGATTCAAAAAGAATCCCAACTGATATCGGCCTTCCCGTAGAGCACTCAACATGGCCGAGGTCTCTCGAAAGTAGTCTATGTACTTCTGACTGGCAACCTCCTCCTGACCCAGTCCCAAGTACGGTTTCAAAATTCCGTCATGCAGAAGACTTACGTCAAGACCCCGGCTGGGATCCTCAACTCCAGGCATGAAAACTGGATCCGTAGCGGCCCCCGGCTTCAACTTAAGAAGATAAGCTTCCAAAGGTGATTCAGAGATGACCAGTCCTACCTGGTGGGCACTGGCTGGAAGTTCCTGAAGCATCTGACTTTCATTCCTACACGGAATCACTTCGAACCATTCCTCAAGTCCCTGGATTAGACTCTCCGAATCGAAATCCGTGAGATTGCGGACAGCCCGGTGGGTCGCCAGAATCCGCACACCTTCACTCTCCATGTTGAAGAGCGCAACAAGCCGTTTGTCGAATGATTCGGGCGTCGCGCACTGCAAACCTTCTTCGAGACATTCCTCGTGGAACACTTCAGACGTGCGGAAACGATGGTGTCCGTCAGCTATATAAAGCGCTTTCCCTGTTAAGATCTCACGGATCTCCTCCATCTTGTCCCCGGCATCAAGCTTCCAAAGCCGATTCAATACACCGAAGTCATCTTCAAACTCGTAGACCGGGTCCCTGCTTTCCGAGTAATCCCGAAGTATGCCGTCTGCCTTCAATTCCGTGTCCGAATACAGAGTAAATACCAACCCTTCGTTGGCGTGTGTATGGCGTATCAGGTTCAGTCTGTCCTCCAAGGGTCTGTCCAATACCCTCTCATGCCCACGTACAACCAAGTCCTTATCTGCCAACGATACCAGCCCGATGAAACCAAGCCTGGATAGCTGTGTTTCTTCAAACGAGAACACCTGCTCATATACATAGAGTGCCGGTTCCGCGTCACGGGCGAGTACGCCTTCGTCAATCCATCCAGCCAAAAATCCAGCAGCCTCATCATAGTCCCGGTTCTTGATTACTCGAACGAAATTCTTGGGGTGACGCTGCAGATACTCTTCCTTCAAAGCATCAGGAATCTTGTCGTAAGGCTGGGTCACGACATCACGTATCTGCCCGACCTTGGTCGGGTCATAACGGTAGCCTTTAAACGGATAAATCGTTGCCATTTTCGCATTCTACCTTCGGGACTTGCGATTTGCGACTTAAGATTGACCTTTTCTCTGAGTACACTCAACATTGAATCGTTTCGATTGATTTCCAATTCCCGAATCGTTGGTTCGGAAACGGGAAGAATCTATGTTGGAGAAGAGGAGTACCAAGGTGAAGGCATTTCTCGATGGCCGCGAAATCGACCCAAAACCTGTCGATGGAAACATCAAGGTTAGCGAACTCGTGGACTCCGTTTTTCAAGCATTCAACGCCGCTCGTCTCAGGGAGGCCTGCCACCTGTTTGCCCGTCGCTTTCTCAGTAGTGACGTGACTGTCGGCGTCAGCCTTTCAGGCGCGTTGACGCCCGCGGGACTTGGCATGTCCTGCCTCGTCCCACTCATTGAAAACGGTTTTGTGGACTGGATCGTCTCGACCGGTGCCAACCTCTACCATGACACCCATTTCGGGACCGGGCTGAATCTTTACCAGGGCCAACCCGCCGTCAGTGATGTGGAACTCAGACGAGAAGGCGTGGTTCGGATCTATGACATCTTCTTCGAGTACGACGTACTTCTCTCGACGGATGAGTTCTTTCGAAAAGCTATCTCCGGGGACGAGTTTCAGAGGGAAATGGGGAGCGCTCAGTTTCATCACTTGATTGGCAAGTATTTGCTGGAACGTGAACGGGCTCTGGGTGTTGGGCAAAGGTCCGTGTTGGCCGCTGCGACCCAACACGGGGTGCCCATCTACACTCCCTCACCAGGCGATAGTTCAATTGGAATGAATGTAGCTGCAATGGCCCTTCAAGGGTCGAAACTGCGGATTGACGTTTCTCGTGATGTTAACGAGACGGCAGCAATTGTTCTTGAAGCAAAACGTTCAGGGGGAAAGAGTGCCGTACTTCTGCTGGGCGGCGGTTCCCCCAAAAACTTTGTGCTTCAGACAGAACCTCAGATTCAGGAGGTGCTCGGTCTCGACGAGAAAGGCCACGACTATTTCATACAGATCACTGACGCACGTCCCGATACAGGGGGCCTGTCTGGTGCAACACCGGCGGAAGCGGTCAGCTGGGGAAAGGTCGATCCTGCACGCCTGCCGGACGCCGTGGTCTGCTATCTCGACTACACCGTTGCTTTGCCGATCCTGACGGCCTATGCTCTCGCCAAACAGAAACCACGCGTCCCTAAGCGAATTTACGACCGGCTGAGTGATCTCTTGGCTCGCCTGGAGTCGGATTACGCAGCCGGGGCCCAGCACGGATGAGTTGAACCACGAAGGCAAGGGAGAACGACGAACCGGTAACCGGTAATCGGTAATCGGTTATCGGTAAACACGTGTTTGCTTGGTGTCCCTGGTGACCATGGTGGTACTCACCTATGTCCCCGGTTCTACCCCGATTACCGATCACCGATTACCGAACACCGACCCTATTCTTCCGTAGAGCCAACGGGAAGACTCGAAAGGACCTTACCCTTGGCCGTTCGGAGGATCACCGCGGCCAGGGGAGCGTTACCCGTGATACGGATCGTCCCGTCAAAGTCCTGATCAGCAAGATCCTCAAAGATCTGCGACAGAAACCTGGCTACATGCTCGCCTGGCTGCAAGTTGCGCAGCAGCTGATCATTGATCGCCACGAGGTCACCGTCCTGGTCAATCGCATCGATCCGGGCCGTAGCCACTTGATTTGAAATATTCACGACGGCGATGCCGCTGTCAAAACTCCCCTCGATCGTCTTCTGTACAGCTCCAATTGAATAGGAACTTCCTGCGCTCGTTCCAACTCCGGCTTCGGTCTCCACCGAGCCATCCGCGCCCAGAATTCCGAAAACCGCAGTACCTCCCACCGGAACGTTCGAGGATATCTTGGCCCATCCGACCTTTACGCTAGGCGAAGTACCAGAGGTGACAAAGGAGTTGCCACTGAAGCTTTCGATGTTAAAGTCGAAGGTGCTTCCCATGGTGCCGTTGACCAAGAGTTGCATCGGCTGGCCCGCCTCATCGAAAAAGGCCAACTCTCCCATTGCAGTTGAATTCGTGAGATTGGAAACCACCACCGTTGTCTGAAGCGAACCAGCGCCTGGTGGACCATCGCCTACCTGCGCGAGATAGGTTTCGAACAAAGGTCTGGACTTGTATTCGAGCTGAAGGAAGTCGATACGCTCGGCGCTCTCCGAACTTCCATACGAAAGCAACAGCTTGGCTATTCCCCGATCGCTTGAAGTTTCGACACCCAGAAATGCAGGCGATACCAAACCCGTCTCACTTATCTGGCCCAGGTTCTGACCCAGTGGATCATAAGCCTGGATGGTTACCTGATCCTGAGAAGTGAGGGCTCCCATGAAGAACCCAATCTTCCTGGCAGGATGTCTCAGGTTTATGACTAACGGTTGATTGGCTGATGATCCGCTCGGCTTTTCGTTCACGAGGAAGGTGTTCAAGATGCCCGCAAAGAAAGTCTGGTTAACCACAGGGACACCCCACTCACCCCTTGGAAAGATGACTCCCCAACCAGCTAGTAACTGGCTCGCTGGAGCCCCATTACTGGGTCCCTCGAAATCCAGACGAACCGAGGAAGAATCAAAATCATTTGGGCTCGTTACCGGGCTGAGTTGACCCAGGGCCAAAGAACCCATCAGTGAACAGACCATAAGAACACCAGTTATACGAAAGAATCTTGTCATTCTCAGTTTCCTCATTGAGTTTCTCGAAAGGCCATTTGGTGAAGTAAGGAAAGGCCGATCAACCCTGTTCTCGGCGATCAATTTCTTGGTACTTCCCGCAGCCTGCTTTGCTACATCTCACAGACAAACAGTCGCATTGTACAGATTCTCTGGCGGTCGTGTGCCCAGCCATCGAGATCTGATACCGTGTCCGGGCCGTCTTCCGAGCTGTACTCAGCATCAAAGCGACTATTATAAGGTTTCAATGTGGCACAATGGGACTCCCGCCGAGATATAGGAAAGGAATTAGATGACATGGAATTAGCAGGTAAATGCGCAATCGTTACAGGAAGCACCAAAGGAATCGGGCTCTCGATAGCGGAAGCTCTCCTTGAACAGGGTACACATGTTGTTGTTTCGTCCCGCCACGAAGCTGACGTGATTGAAACGGTTTCGAATCTATCAGACAGAGGCAGCGGCTCAGTTGTCGGCCAAGCCTGTGATGTCCAGGATCCCGCTGATTACCATGCTCTGATCAGCTTCTGTGTCGAGCAGTTCGGAGGCCTCGACATACTGATTAACAATGCTGGAATTGGAAGGTTTAAGACGGTTGAGGAACTCTCCGTTGAAGAGTGGAGGCAGATGATTGCAACCAACCTGGACAGCCTTTTTTACGGCTGTAACAACGCCATCCCTGAAATGAAGAAGAGGGGAGGCGGGTTCATCATTAACATCGGGAGTCTCGCCGGTAAGAATGCTTTTCCGAAAGGCGCTGCCTACAACGCTTCCAAGTTTGGTCTGATCGGCTTCAGTGAGGCTCTCATGCAGGAAGTCCGCTTCGACGATATCCAAGTAGCATATGTCATGCCGGGGAGCGTTGATACCTGGTTTGGAGACAGCCCGCCTGAGGGTGACGAATCATGGAAGGTTGCTGCTTCTGACATCGCTCAGATTGTCGTCGAAACGTTGTCAAGGTCATCCAGGTGCCTGACAAGCAGGATCGAGGTACGGCCCCCAAAGCCGCCCAGGAAGTAGACCGGTTTTCGGTCTGTCCGGTTGGGGGATTTACCACCAAGTCACCAAGGACACGAAGGGAACTAGAAAGCTAACTCTCAGTTGGGTACTCGACAGCAGAACTCTCGGGAAAGAATCGCGCCAGAAAATGAGCCGAACAGCTCTGGCAGAGACAAGAAAGTTCCATAAAGCTACCGTCCCGAAAACGCTTCGTGCTCGACTTGTCCAGTACGGTGACATCGAGTTTTCCGCAACGGGGACATTCAATAAGACCCGCGGCAATATTCTCCGTATCTGGTCTGGATTGCTTCTGAAAGTCCATCCCAGCTTTATGAATCTGGGTTCGGGCATCCGGACCTTTTATGGCAACAACCTCACACATTTCCATGATACGTGACAAAAGGCGCCTGCCGATCCGTTCCTCCAGTGTTTGCTCGGTCTTGGCTACCCCTGCACGAACGGAACTCCGGCGGAGCGGCCAGTTGCTGGTAATGATCGTCTGCTTCTTGTGCGTGTAGCGATAGTTGATGATCATCCGAATGATATCCTTCACCCAGTCGGTTGGCCTTCCGGTTCCAAGATCATCCCACACCAGGAGTTCAACGCTCGTGAGTGGTGACAGGACTTGTTCCTCCGTCGCTGGTGAATCCTGCCCGTAGGAGTACTTGAGTTGCGACAACAACTCCACCTCGTCGATGAAACGTGCGGTCACCATCCTTGTCTGGACGATCTGTTTCAATATGGCGACCGAAAGGTGGGTCTTGCCAACACCGCAGGTACCAACAAAAAGCAATCCTCGCTCGACATCAGGGAAACTCTCCAAGTAGTCCACTGCCCTTTTCAAGGCAATACGTTGACTGTCGGTTTGTGGCGCGTAGGCATCGAACCCCCTGTTCAAATACCGAGGCGGAATCTGAGCGAGGTCCAATAAGCGAGAGCGCCTGGACTCACCCTGGCAGTCAGGGCATCGGTCAACCTCTTCGCCACCCTCACCGGTCGCAACAAGCCAACCAGAACCCCTACACGTTTGGCAAACAGTTGATCCTTCCTTGACTTCGTTCATGGCGGGAACCCGTCGTCAAGATAACACGGAAAACCTCCTCCTGGGAATTGGCACTCAACCCTTGGGTACGTTGCCAAAATGAGGACCACTGCTGAAGCCCAAGCTCGAAGCTCGAAACCCGAGTATCGAAAACCGAAAACAGAAGATGACCTCACGCTAAGGCGCCAAGGTATTTCACGCAAAGAACGCAGAGAGCGCAAAGGGAAGTTTTGCTGTTTCAGCACGGGCTTGTCTTTCGTTCCTTAGACCCTCAGCGAGCTTTGCAGACCTGGCGTGAGCTTTCGGATTTCGAACTTCTACTGTTCCAGCTTGAGCTACAGACTCTCTGTCACATACTTCGTTCGGAAAAGCCCATAACGGATCAACTCACGTACGTTTTCGTTGATTCTTTCCCAGCAGAGACGATAAGATGGAGTTTGGGCTAACCGAGGTGTTGGGCGTAATGCCAAGAGATCTCAAATCTCCCCCTGTTTTCGGTCTCTAGGTTCCGCCTGTTCCGTTTTTCAACGCATCAAAGGTTTGAGGTGAATTGTAATGACCCAGAAGTATCGTCAACAAGGTTATCAAGACTTCAACAGGAAGGAGTCTGAACCCAGGAGATCGCCCAGAAGCTCAGTGTCAAGAGACGGACCCCGATCCCCCCGGATGCCAGGGCTGCGTAAGGTGGTGAAATGTTCCCATTGCGGAACCGCCGTCTCCGCCAAGAACAGCGATGAGATAACTTCCGAGAGTCAATGTCCCAAATGCTCGGCTGACCTGCATTCTTGCAAGAACTGCGCCTATTTCGATCCAGGCGTGCGCTTTGAATGTTCCCAGCCCATACCTCAGAGAGTCAGCCCGAAGGACAAGAGCGTCGATTGCGAGTTTTTCGAGATCCGATCTTCAGTCGAGAAGATCACGACTTCGAGCCAGGCCAAAGCCGATCCCACAGACGCGAGGGACGCTTTCGAAAACCTGTTTAAGAAACTCTAGGAGCCGGCTTAATGAGAATTGTGGTTTGTATAAAGGAAGTGTCGAGCCGAGAAAGTCGGTACGAAGTCGCTTCAGACGAAGCCTGGATCAACGAAGCTAATATTTCCTTTGAGATAAACGAATGCGACGAATACGCACTCGAGGAGGGTCTTAAACTCAAGGAGCACTTTGGCGGTGAAGTTGTCGTCCTTTCGGTAGGCGATCCGCGGGCGGAAAAGGTAATGCGCAAGGCTCTCGCTATGGGAGCTGATCGGGGGATTCTGATAGCCGACGAGAGACGACAGCTGACAAGCCCTCATCTCCTCGGCAAGGTTATGAGTTCTGCTCTCAAAGACGAGGAATTCGACCTCGTTCTCACCGGCACGCAATCGGATGATCTCAGTTATGCCCAAACCGCAGTGGTTCTGGCGGAATTACTGTCCATTCCACATGCCACTATCATCATGAAAATTGAGGCCGAACCGGAGGCTAAACGCCTCAGAGCACTGCGAGAGATGGAAAGCGGCCGATTCCAATGGCTTGAACTTCCACTTCCTGCGCTGCTTAGCATCCAGGCTGGGAGTAGTCCCGTCCGTTATGCTTCCTTAAAAGGAATCATGCAGGCGAGGAAAAAGGAGATTCGTACCCTGAAACCCGAGGAACTGGGCGTGGAGGCAACAGCTGTTCCTGAACTCGAAGTCGTAAGGCTCTACCAGAAGAAGGAAGAGAGGAAGGCCGAGTTATTGGAGGGTGAAACCGGAGCCATCGTTGAACAGCTGGTCGAGAAGCTTCAGAAGGAAGCAAAGGTACTTTGATCTGGTGCACTGGGGAGTATCCAAATGAAGGAGCTAATTTACGTCCTCGTCGATCATAACGGAGAGAATATCAACCCGACTTCCCTCGAAACGCTGGTCTTAGGCCAGGAATTGGCTGAAAAGACGGGGCGTCGGTTGCATGCCCTTCTACTGGGATGTAACGTCAGAAACCTCGCGGAACAGCTGGCAGGGTATGAGGTCGATTCGGTCATCTATACGGACAACGCTTTGTTGGAAGACTACACTTTTGAGAGTCAGTGTGAGGCCTTATCCCAGATTCTCAAGACCGAAACTCCGGCACTCCTTCTGATGGCACATTCCTATCAGAACATCGACATGGCCCCCCGCCTTTCTGCAAGGTTGGGTAAGGCCCTGGTGACCGACTGCGTCGACTTCAAGCTCAGTGAGGGTGAGTTGGTCTTTGTCCGCAAGATGTTCCGTGCGAAACTCTATGCAGACGTGAGAGTGAGATCGGAACCCCCATGGCTGGTAACTCTTCAAGCCGGCTCCCGTTTCGCGGATGCCTTGGTGAAAGGTTCGGCCAAGGTTATTGATCGACAGGTTGACCTTAGCTCGGTGGAGATCAAACGAGTAACGGGTGAGACGGTGGACTTTGCGAAAGATCGCGTCGACCTGTCCCAGGCTGAGACAATCGTGGCGGTAGGTCGTGGCATCAAGAAACAGGAAAACATGGATCTCATCCGCGACCTCGCGGACGTCGTCAATGCCGAAATCGGCGCAAGCCGGCCGGTCGTTGATAATGATTGGCTGAGTAGAGATCGACAGATAGGGAGTTCCGGACAGACTGTTTCTCCAAGACTATATCTCGCCATCGGGATCTCTGGAGCTATTCAGCATGTGGTGGGGATGAAGAGTTCACAGTGCATCGTGGCGATCAACTCAGATAGGAACGCACCTATCTTCAACGTTGCAACGTACGGGATTCTGGGTGACCTTCAAGAGATAGTGCCGGCTCTTACCAAAAAGCTAAGAGAGATTCTCTAGCGAGAATCCTTGGAGGGTGATTTTGAAAGACCTACGATTTCCGCTGCTTGTACTCGTCTTGGGCATCTTCCTGGGTTGCGGCCAGGCTCCAGAGACGGGTCCTCCAAATTTCGTGGTCATCTTCTGTGACGATGTCGGATATGGTGATCTGGGGAGTTTTGGCCATCCAACGATTCGGACGCCCCACCTGGACCAGATGGCGGAGGAAGGCCAGAAGTGGACCAATTTCTACGTAGGCGCCTCGGTCTGTACGCCCAGCAGGGCCGCGTTGATGACAGGACGCCTGCCAATTCGAAGTGGCATGTGTTCTTCGGCGAGGCGGGTTCTCTTCCCTGATTCAGGGGGCGGACTCCCCACCAGTGAAGTAACTATCGCAGAGGCCCTCAAGGCAAACGATTATGCCACAGCATGCATAGGTAAATGGCACCTCGGGCATCTCCCTCAGTTTCTGCCACCCAGGCATGGATTCGACTCTTACTTTGGGATTCCCTACTCAAATGATATGGACCGCGTGAAGGAGTCGCCTCCGGGCAGGGCGGCGTTTCTGGAGCCTCGAATCGAGTATTGGAACGTACCGCTGATTCGTAATAGTGAGATCGTCGAACGACCGACCCAGCAAAACACCATCACGAAGCGGTACGCCGAGGAAGCC
>JAUWTT010000385.1 GCA_030614585.1 Acidobacteriota bacterium | reverse complement strand
GGTCTTTGATGTTCTTTGTTTCAAAGATTCCCTTTGTGGCACTGACTTTTTTAGCCTTAAACTCAATCTGATGAGAACCATCAATGCTGACACCTCGGCCTTCAATACCGACCGCTTTTTCAGCCTTTAGATCCAGTCTCTTCTCAGACTTAACCCAGAGAGTTGCGTCTTTTTCCATGTGTATATATGTTTTGCCGGTATCAAGCCAGAGGAATTGACCACCCTTGTCGAGCTCTATTTTGGCATCTGCCTTCTTAAACTCTTGTTCCCCAACCCCAAGCGTAATCTTCCCTTCCTTTGTCAGTTTAATGAAGGATTCCACGACGTCCCTTTTGGGCTCGTCGAAATGACTGACGGGGTTCACGTCATCGTCCCCAAAGCCTTTCTTTGCAACAAACGCAAGGAGGGCCACATTGGTGATTATGGAGAGGGCTTCCATTGGGACGGTCATCTCGCTAATCCCGGCCGCGAGAGCCTGGCCTTCAACGGTATCAGTTTTTTCAATGACCAATGCTGTCATTCCGGCCATCACAGCCGCTATAGCACTAGTCACTAAGGACCCTGCAATAAAGGCGATCTTTGCTTCTTCAGCGTCACTGCTCTTAACTGGGTTCTTGTTGTTCCCAACGGACAGACAAATGAGGTCTTCTTTCGCCTCTAGAATCGAGCAGGTCCCTTCTTCAAGATCCGCCGCGCCTCCGACCAGGTTCACTGTCTTGCCGGCGCTGAGTATGGCGTCGCCATCTGCACTGACGACGCTGTCCTGCTCTTCTTTTTCTCTTTTTGGGCCACAGTGGTATTCGAACTTCGGCCCAATATGCATCGCTGCGTCGGTGCCTAACAGGAGACCATATTTACTAGCGAGTTCCAGCTCATAAGTCATGCCTACTTTCCCTTCGAACTGCATACCCGCAGTAACCTCGGCAGAGTTCCCCAGGAAGCCTTCAAACTTGTTTCCAAGGCCAAGTTCTACCGTGTTTCCTCCTTTGAAATCGTAATGATCCGAAGCGGTTACTCCTCCCCAACTCCTACCTAGTTCCAACCGCGAATTGTGATGCGGAGAGTGGATGCGAATATGCTCGTCGCCAGGCGTCGAGTCGAAAACCATTTCATTCCCATAATTGTCTCGAACAACGCTCTTAGTTTGGTTTTCGCTCGTGACCGGGCTAATGGTCTCAGGATTGGGAATCGAGCTGGAAATGATGGGGCGGTCCGGGTCGCCGTCCACGAAAGTCAGAAGGACCTCCGCACCTTTGTGTAAAGGAAAGTGCATCCCAGATGGCCCCTTTACGCCGTCGGTAGCCGCAAAACCCGAATAGGGCTGGGCCATGCGGACATAGCGTGAAGCTTTGCCCCCACTCCTGCCACTCAAGTCGAGGGGCAGGATCACTTTGTAGCGTCCCTGGTCATCGAGTTCGGCGAACTGGCCGTCACCGGCCGCATCCACGATAGCATTCATGGTGCCGTAGAACTTCGATTTCGGGGTCTTCCGTTCGGGACGGAACTGCACGTCGGCGGGGATGCAGACGAATTGGTTGGTGTAGCTTACCTTCTCCTCTCCCTCCGCCTGGTTCGCGCCAACGCCGGCCAGAAGATCCTCGGCCCGACTCCCTTCATGTACGACCTCGGTTATGAGATATCGCCGGTCGCACTCCTCGCGATAATGCCCGGTCAACTCGAAGATGAAGCCCGGCGAGAAGGCCGGCGCCGTTGCCTCGCCGCAGAACACTCTCTCTCGGCAGAGAAGTTCCTCCGCCCTGATTTTTGCCAGTTCGTTTCCCTGCCCGGGATCTTTGAAATGCTCTCCATAAATGTAGACTTCCCCTCGCCCGCTGGAGTCGACCGGGGCCTCGGCTTTGATCTCGAGACCAGGTTTGCGGTAGTTGTAGTCTTTCAGAACGACCTTCGCGGGAAGCATTCTCTGACGGCAGACGAACTCTTTGACGATCTCTTCCTCGGAGGGGATCAGGCCGGATGGCGGGGAATAGGGAACCATCTTCTCACCCTTAATATCCTGGTGGGCCGAAGAACTATCCGTGATCACCATCTTTGCACCCTGGCCGGTCTGCTCGAAGAAGTAGTAAATCCCTTCTCGTTCCATCCAACGGGATATGAAATCGAGATCCGTTTCCCGGTACTGGCAGATGTACTCCCAGCTCGTGTAGCCTCGCGTGAGCTTCAACTCGTAGTCCAGACCTGTCAGCCCCGCCTGTTTGAGAATCTCTTCGATGATCTGAGGAACCGCCTTGTTCAGGAAAAGCTGGTTTTCGTGATAGAGACTGGCGCTCCAGAGTTTTGGGACCAGGACAGCCCGGTAGAAGACATGCTGTTTTACCTCGTGAAGCTGTTCAAACTGCGCGAGTACCCCGTGGAACGGCAGTTCCTCGTCCCCATGGAAAATCGTCAGTGTGGCGGGGTTCTGCAGGACGGCCTTCAGATCAATCTCAGGATCCTCGGAAGCCAGAGTGAGGTCGAACTCATAAGGTTTGGATATCGCTTCGACCCCTCTAAACGTCACAACAGAAAAGGTGTCTTCGGATAGCGCCTTCGAAACAAAAGTGAATTCTTTTCTTTCCTTGAAGATCATAATCAACCTCCAACAAAGATCCTGTGTGGGTCTAGGACTCAGCCCGGTTCTATACAATAAGCCCCCCTCGGTTGTGCAAGAGGCTGTTTGTCGACTATTTGCTAACTCGAAGCTGCAGCTGAACCGGGGGAAGGGTCCATCCAGCCCGTTCCGGCCGCAGCGTTAAGGCTACGTCATAGCGATCAAGATATCGCTCACTTTCCCTGACCTCGACCTCGACTGCTTCGACATCTTTTCTGCCAGGAACAAACTCCAACAAGATCTCTTTGATCAGAGCACTGACCGTATCAGGTGCAAGGCCGGGGCTGATTGCTCCTGTAATTTGCTGTGCACAAACTGCCATCCGGCTTACAAAGATCTGATAAGGGAGTATTGCCCTCAGTCTGGCCTGCCGGGTCTCATCTTCGTCGCCGTATCTCTCGGGCAGGTGCACTGTCGGGGCGGACAGGAGGGCGGCCGAGTCTGTATTGACCTTGGAAACCAGGGCCGCAATGCCGGCTCGGGTCAAGTCAGCCAATTGATTCTCGGAAATCATTACATCCAGAGGACTCTGGACCGACTCGCCACTCTGAAGCTGCAATTCACGGATCGGGAGGTCTTCGATCAGTCCATTCTGCCACCCAGTGAACTCGAGGCAGTTGCCCGTGGCGGCAAACCGAATGGTTAATAGACTGGCAAGTCCCCAGAGTGGATTGGCCCAGAGATGCGCATCACCGGACGAAGTCGACAGACCTTCCCTGTATTCGAAGTTCCTGACCCGGATCTGTTCCGGGTCGTATGGATAGCGAAGCAGGAACCGGTCAAAAATCAAGGTCAGCCAGCGAGAGGATTCTACCTCCCGCAGCGATCTCCACTTCGCATAATCCCTCTGATCGAAAATTGCTCCCAAGTGGGACAATCGCTCAAAGTCACTCGTTGATTCGAAGCCAAAAAAACGCAGCCCAACCGACGAGATCACCGGCACTTGGAGAGCCTCGGCCGTCTCGGAAAGTCGCCGCAGGACCTCCATGTCCCGAGAAGACCGATCGAACTCGTAGACGGCCAGGATGACTGCATCCGACTCAAGCCCTCCCCTGGATTCGACATCATCTCCAAAAAGCGCTAAAGATTCCAGGAGATCTTCTTTAGGATTACATCGAATTTCGATGCGAATCGGCTCCCGGAAATCGGTCCGCTCCACCAGGAACTTGAGTCCTCTCCAGAGTGCTTCGAGACGCCGAAACTCAGGATGATGAAGGATCGGTTCCAGCCCTGCACCCAGTCTTTCATCCAGCTCACTGATGATCTCACGAGCCACGCTCGGCTTGACCTTCACGCACGAGGTCTCAGTGTCCCGAATCTCTGAAATCAAGCTCTCTACTCCCGCCTTTGCCGAGGACACGGCAGGTTTTGCCGGGCCCACACCGGGGAGATCGACGATTCCGAGAATTGAGTCGACGAGATCATCCTGTTCTGCCCCGAGGCCTCCCGTTCCCCCTTTCGTACCTTCCCGGACGGGCTGAACATCCCTCGGTTTGCGCGCCGGTGCCGGCCCCTTCGCTTGGAGCCGTTCGAGAATCCACTCGCCTGCTCCGAGGCGGCTCACCAGCGACTGGAATTCCTCAAACGAGTGCTTGCCTTCAGCGAGTTGGCTCACGAACTTCCTGGCGTCGAGCAATTCTCGAAGCTCCGGCACCGCCTCTGCCACAGCTTCCGGGCGGAAGGATCGAATTCCCATTAAGGACAGCTGCACCCATTCTTTTCCGGAAAGGCTGGGGTCGGAATCCGGAATGCTCAGCACCAGCTTTCCGGCCACACTGGACAAAACTCCATCGAGAGATTCTTTATCGACATCGAAGGCCCGTAACTCAATTGTCTTTGATTGACCGCTCCCATTCCGGGCCTGGAAATCCCCGAAGATCACCAATCGCAGTGGCCAGCCTTCCGACTGGTTGTTAACTCCACCGGCATTGAGTCTTGTCGCGCTTCGATCAATGGGTTTCATCGGTCGATTCTCGCCCCTACGTCTGCGGAGTCCGATCGGCGGCATCCACAGGAACTGGGCTACATCCTTTCAGTTCCAGATACTCTTATGAGAACTGGAGTTCGAAGTCACCCTCGCTGCTGATTCCGATCTCCAGCTTCGAAGGCAATTCTCCTTCTGCCATCTTCTGGAGAATCTCAGTCGAGATCCTGGGAAGGAGGCTCCCCTGCAT
>JAUWTT010000425.1 GCA_030614585.1 Acidobacteriota bacterium | reverse complement strand
GGCTTCAGGATGCAGGATTTAGGGGACAGGATGCAAGGTTGGGATCGGTAATCGGTAATCGGTGATCGGTGGGGTCGGGGTTATCGGGGAAGAAGTAGTAAGCAGTAAGCAGTAAGCAGTAAGCAGTAAGCAGTGAGTAGTAAGTAGTAATCGGTGATCGGGGTGTGAGGGTACACTCCGTCGTGCTCGTGCTCGTGCTCGTGTTCGTAATCGTAGTCGAAAATCAGAACCGGTCCCACGCTCAAACTCCGAGAAACCGGGTCTCGAGACGCTGGTGACAGCATGTCAGTGGGTTCCTTCGATGCCAAAACACTTCGACGGATCTTAAAGGTGAAGTTTATCTTGACATCGAATCTCTCATACGTGACTTAGGGGTAAATCTCTTCCCCGATAACCGATAACCGATTACCGATAACCAGCCCCCAGCTCCCATTCAGAGCCTAGCGAGAGTCATTCCACCGTCTACCATCAGCACTTGGCCCGTTGAGTAACGTAGTAAACCCGTAGCCAGAGCGACAACGGCTTCCCCAACGTCATCGGGGGTTCCCCAGCGCGATTGCGGGATCAGCCCATCTCTAATGAGTTGGTCGTATTTCTCCTTGACTGCTGCGGTCATGTCGGTTTCGATCAGGCCCGGGCGGACTTCGAAGACAGGAATCCCGAACTCTGAGAGCCTGATCGCCCAAAGTTGTGTGGCCATAGCGATGGCGGCTTTCGAAATACAGTATTCACCTCTGCTAACGGAAGCGACTGTGGCGGAAATCGAAGAAATATTGACGATCGCAGCATCGAACTCGGGCTGCTGTTTCTTTTGGTCAATCATCCAGGTGGCCACGGCCTGCGTCAGAAAGTAGGGCCCTTTCATGTTTACGGTGAACACCCAGTCGAAACTCTCCTCGGTTGCCTCGAGGATGTCCATTCGCTGTTTCGGCGCGACCCCGGCGTTGTTCACGAGCAGATTGAGTGAGCCGAAGTCGTTACGTATGTTCTGCACCAACTGGATTCTGGCTTCTGGTTTGGAGACGTCGGCTTGGTAGTAAAGAACCCGTTGTCCCCGGGAGGCCAATTGTTCGATGGTCTGGCCGACCAGGCTTTCACTTCGGACACCACAGAGCGCGAGATCGAAACCCGCTTTTGTCAGAGCTGAACCGATGCCAAGACCAATTCCTCTAGTTCCTCCGGTTATAAGGGCTACCTTCGTCAAATCGTTTGCTCCTCTCCACCCCAAAAAGTGAGATAGGTTTCCTCCCCAATGATTCGCTGCAAGTACAGAGCCACTTCCCGCGCGTGGTAGTCGCCCCACAGGCTCGACTCACCACACGGAACTGACCGACCCTCTGGAACGTAGTCCCAGCCGTTGGGACGATGGTAGATCGAGTGGAGAATCAGTCCCTGGTGACTGGGTTCGACGCTCAGGTAGGGCGAATCAAAAAGGGAGTCAGCTATGGTCAGGCCTGCCTGCCAGTAGTGGGCTGCCTCCTGCTCCGGCCCTGCCGCCCTGAGGTAATTCCCCAGGCGGAGGAGCCCCTGGGTTGCTATCGAGGCTGCGGAACTGTCAACCGGTTCATGGCCATTGAACGGATCGGCAGGGTTCTCCAGGTAGTCATCGATCTTCTCAAGTCCCGGCGCACCCGTATCCCAGTAGGGAATACCGTTTGCGGGTGAGCTTTCAATGTAGAAATCAGCCGCAGCCTTTGCAGCTTCGAGCATAAAGGATTCGATTTTGGTACGGCCCCCACAGGTCTCCAGGTCGTCATCGGGCACGCACTTGAGGAACTCCAGTTGCTCGGCGAACCCCAGAATGATCCAAGCCAAGCCTCTTGTCCAAGTGGATCGTGGAGAATAGCCCTGCTGGGAATTGGGGCAGCGGTAGTTTCCGTCATTGATATTGAAAAGGCTCTCGTGGGCGACTCTTCCTCGCACGTCGTAATGATCCCTGCCTTCCCCGTAGTAGACCGAGTACCGGGCTGTTGTACGAGCGTGCTCGATGAGTCGCTCAAGAAGAGATACAGAACAATCGTTTTCTTCAAAGAGGGAGTGGCCAAGGAGATACCCGAGGGCCAGACTGCGCAGGGATCGGATGGTGTCGGCAAAGAGTGAGTGCGGTCCATTGAACGAGTAGATAAACCCTCCCGTCTGATGTTCTGTCCATCGGCGGGCCTGCACCGAAGCGGAGCATTTCAGAGCCAGTTCATAGAAATTTCTTTCCCAGGCGCTTGCCTCCAGCCGACCATCAAGAATCAGGCGTCGGAGATTGCCAAACGTACTTACATTATTGAAGCCGTGGTCGTGCACCCCCATGTGGGTGACGTGAGACGCCATCTTGCCCACGGTCCCGGTTCGGCCTAATTCCAGAAAATCGGATTCGTTCGTGGCATCAAATTGGAGAAGAGCGGACCCGTAATGGAATCCGAGTGTCCACTCGGTCCAACCGACCGTGCAGTATCTTCCCTGGACGGTGTATACAGGCGACCCTGTGGAGAAATCGAAGCTTGAATCGACAGCTCTGATCTTTGAAGCTGAGAGCTCCCAGAGTCGTTCGATCTTGCTCAGAAGATCTGACGGTGCGATATGCGGATTACTGCGGATCATTCGGGCATCTTAGTAGAGAAACAAACGATTCTCAATAATTCTTTGGGTTGGTGCGTTTCGATCAACGAGACTTGGGTCAGGAGCCTGCCGCAGGGGCCGCTCGGCGTGCTAGGATTAGAGATCATGATCATCTCTCTCTGCAACGAAGTTCTCCGCGACATGAGCTTTGCCGAGCAGTGTTCGTTTGTTTCCGCCTTGGGGTATAGAGGCATGGAGGTAGCGCCCTTCACACTCGATGAAGAACCGCACCTAATTCCTGTTGCGAAGCGGGCAGAGTGGCGTCAGCTTGCTGAGGATTCGGGTATCAAGATTACGGGGCTCCATTGGCTATTACTGACGCCTGCCGGACTGTCGGTTACTACTGCCGACGACTCAGTCAGGTATCGGACGTTGGAGGTGATGCGCGGGCTGGTGGAACTCTGTGCGGACCTGGGAGGGAGTGTCTTGGTCCACGGATCCCCAAAGCAGCGGCTTATCGCTGATGAAGAGGATCGTGAAGAGGGAAGGAAGCGCGCTGAAGACGTTTTTGCTGAGATAGCCCGTGAAGCTGAGGCTAAAGGAGTCACCTACTGTATCGAGCCCCTCAGCCAGGCTGAAACCAATTTCATCAACAACATTGCTGAAGCTGCTGACCTGGTAAGTCGGATTGGGAACCCTTCCTTTCGCACGATGCTGGATACGAAAGCAGCTTCTTTATCGGAGACGGAATCGATACCCAACCTGATTCGTGAGTGGCTTCCAAAGGGTGTGATTGGACACGTGCATGTGAACGATCGAAATCTGCGGGCGCCGGGCCAAGGCGAGGACCTATTTGCGCCGGTCTTCAGGGCTCTGACTGAGTGCGGATATGATGGCGTAGTCTCCGTTGAGCCGTTTGATTACTTCCCGGATGGTAAATCAGCTGCTTCACGGGCGATTGGATACATCCAGGGAATCCTGGAGACTATCGAAGGTTAGAAGTGTGACCTTTCCCGCCCGACCGGGTGACGGTATAGCTTTGGAAGACAGCTCGCCGGCGAGTGTTTAGGCAACCGCCGGATTATCGAAAACGGAGAAAGCAGATGATTATTGCCGATTTGGCGGAGATTGAAGGCAGGGGATATCCAGCCAGACGCCGCACCCAGAACCTGGTTGGAGGTCTTTCGCCGATCGTTGCGGAACACTTTTGTATGGGATATGTAACGCTGGAGCCTGCCGGGGGACAAGTTCCCTGGCATAACCAGGACCAAGAGGAGATCTATTTCGTACTGGAAGGTGAGGGAGAGATGTGCCTCGGCGAAGAACGGTCTCCGATCAGGGCAGGACAGGCCGTCTTTATTCCTCCCGGAGAGTTCCACCAGTTGACGAATACTGGAGAGGTACGAATGGTCATGCTTTATTGCTATTCGCCTGCTGGGGACGTAGCTCACTGGCGTCAGGAACTGGATGGGACGCTTCCAAGAGAGGGAATCGAGGTTCCGCCCCTTCCTGAGGGGGCTCACCCGCAGGTTGGTAAGGCGTGATCGTCGATTGCCTGCGCCGTCAAAGGGAGGTGGGCGAGTTCGGTGAGAGCTGGTTGTTACACAGCAGATGGGGAACGAGAAGGAGCCATCTGAACTGATTCAGGGAGATTCGCGATGAAAAGACAATCCGTCGGTATCATCATGAACGGTGTGACTGGCCGCATGGGCACGAACCAGCATTTGGTGCGGTCAATTCTGGAGATTATCCGGGAAGGTGGGATTCCACTTAAGGATGGCAGCATTGTTGTTCCTGACCCGCTCCTTGTGGGACGAAATCCTTCGAAACTCGAGAAGTTGGCGGAAGCAACCGGACTGAAGAAGTGGACTACGAATCTGGACGCCGCTC
>JAUWTT010000242.1 GCA_030614585.1 Acidobacteriota bacterium | reverse complement strand
TTTGGCCCGCCATGTTCTCCTTCAGGTTTTCAAATTGATCATTCGCAAAGGGCTTCGGCTCCGTAACGTTCCCTGGAACAAGGTGCTCGCTGATTCCCTGACCTGGGCCTTCCCGGTGCGGCACCTCGTCCCTGGAACCATCCTCTTCTCGGTATCGTCTTTTCTGTTTCACGTTGGCGCGATAGCCGTTCCCCTTTTCCTACCTGACCACATCGCTCTGTGGAAAGGGTTTCTTGGACTGGGGCTGCCTGCTATTTCTCACACGGTTGCCGATATCCTGACGATCAGCACAATCGTGTGTGTCCTGACGTTGTTCATGTTTCGGCTCGTATCCTCTCGTCTCAGGGTAATGAGCCGTACCAGCGACTACGTACTGCTGCTTATGGTACTGCTTCCATTCCTCACCGGTTTTCTGGCTTCGCATCCGAATGCCAATCCGTTGCCGTGGAAGATGGTGATGTTGATCCATTTCTTGAGCGCCAATGCACTGTTTGTGACGATTCCATTCACAAAGCTGTCGCATATCGTTCTCTATCCCTTCGATCGGATTTCGGTCGTCCACTGGCAGTTGCGGCCGGGGGCCGGTGATCAAGTAGCCAAAGCACTCTACGGTGATCAAGCGAGGATTTGATGTTTGCAATATTGGTGGACGTGACCAAATGCACAGGATGTGAGAAATGTGTGGAGGCGTGTGTCCAGGCACATGACCAGGACCTGCGGAAAGCCGCTGTTGATAGAGTAACAACAAAGGACGGCCTAAGCGCCAATCGATTCTGTACTGTGCTGCAGGCAGAACCAGGCCGCTTCGCCAGGAAAAGCTGTATGCACTGCTTGGAGCCAAGTTGTGTTGCCGCGTGTTTGGTTGGGAGCCTGACGAAAACGCCTGAAGGAGCCGTTGTGTACGATCCGGCCAAATGCATTGGCTGCCGCTATTGTATGCTGGCCTGTCCCTTCCATATCCCTCGATACCAGTGGGAGAGCATTACGCCGTTCGTCATGAAGTGTGATTTGTGTATTGACCGGTTGCGCGAGGGAAAGGTGCCCGCATGCGTCGAAGCCTGTCCCCACGGCGCTTTGTCGTTTGGAGAAAGGCAGGCAATTCTTGATCTGGCGCATCTTCAAGTCACCCAAACCGACTGCAACTACCTCCCCAGGATCTGGGGGGAGGAAGAGTACGGCGGAACCTCGGTCCTCTACTTGTCAGACGTCGATCTCGGCTGCATGGGTTGGCCTGCCGATAAATCCATTCCTATTCCGGAAATAACGGATCCTCTGATAACCAGAACACCGCACATCGGATTGGGCGTGTTAGCCGGACTGTTTGGCTTGAAGTGGATCATCGATCGACGCACTCTGCTTATGGACGGACGGCAAGAGGCTCCCGACCCGGAAGAAGACGCTACTGGGGAGGTCGAACGTGATGAATAGCAGGATCAGGTGGATCAAAGACCTACTCTGGTTGATTTTTCTGTTCGGGATGATGGCTGCATTCTTCCGCCTCTGGTTTGGCCTTGGAGCCACCACAAACCTGTCTGACGCCTTTCCCTGGGGCCTCTGGAAGGTCCTTAACATGGTTGGAGGAGTCGCTCTATCAACGAGCGGCTTCGCAGTCGGCTTTCTAGTCTACGTGCTGAAACTGGAACGGTACCGACCACTCATGAAACCCGCGATCTTAATCGCATTCCTGGGGTACGGGTCGTCGTGTCTCGCTCTTCTGTTTGATATCGGTCTGCCGCACCGCTTCTGGCATCCACTGTTCATGTGGAACGAGACTTCGTTCCTGTTCGAAGTCTTCTGGTGCGTCGTGCTCTACTTCACTGTGACTCTCATTGAGATTAGCCCCACTTTTCTAAACAGATTGGGAATGGTCAACAGCGCTCGGTTTCTGCATCGGATTGCCGGTGGAGTAGTAATTCTGGGGATTTCCCTTTCGTGCCTTCACCATTCGTCCCTCGGTTCGCTTTTCCTAGTCACTCCGCAGCGGCTTCATCCCCTTTGGTATTCTCCCCTTCTTCCCATCTTCTTCATCATGTCGGCAGTGGGCGCAGGGCTCATGGTTGTTGTCCTGGCCAAAGTCATCTGCGCTCGTTGGTATGATCCGGAATCGGTCTACGGGACACTTCCAGCCGAATCGTCAGCATCAATATGCTCCCTCGATGGCCTGACGGGCAGCCGGGCTCCTCAGAACTCTCGAGCCAAGGACATTCCGATGCTGGTTGGGATTGCCTCGATTGCATGCTGGGTCCTGGGCTGCTACCTCCTCATTAAGCTTGCCGATCTGCTGGTCAGCGGAGATTGGAAGGTTCTCCTGCTCGGTAGGTGGGAAAGCTACCTTTATGGAATCGAATTGGTCATCTCGGTAGTGATTCCGGTTATCCTGGTAGCAAACCGCCGCACCAGGTGCTCCCCCACGTGGTTGGGAATTGCTGCCTTTTCAGCAGCTCTCGGTTTGGCGCTGAACCGGGTCGACGTGGGGATTTTTGGATACTTTGCTGACGCGGGGGCAATTTACCTCCCTTCGCTGCTCGAGTGGGCCCTTTCGTTGGGAGTCATTGCAGGGGCAATTCTCGTCTTCATGTTCTGCGTTGAGCACCTTCCGTTCTTCGAACGGGCATTTGAAAGACAAGAAAATGTATTGGGATCTGCCGAAAACGCCTTCAGCAACGTACTTCGGGTTCCGGACCTGGTCTTGCGCGGAGGGCTGTACCGACTCACCCTGATCACAGTTTTCGCGATCCCACTGGCGTGGCTTGCTCTCTACCCTCCTTACACACAGAGTCACGAGCTGCACTCCTTTGTCAAGCCTTCACTCGGTCTTGACGATTTGAGAAACACGCTGAAAATCGATGGAAACCGCAGCGGGGTATTCACTGGATTCCCCCACTCAGAACACCAGAATCGGCTGGGTGGAGCGTCATCTTGTAAGACCTGCCACCACATATCCTTACCCGGCGATAAGTCCACACCTTGTTCCCGATGCCACAGGGACCTAACCAGGGACACTCTCATCTTTGACCATTTTCTTCATATGAGGACTGTAGCAGTAAGGGAAGAGCTTTCAGGGTGGTACCCCGAGAACCACTCATGTGACGTGTGCCATAATCCGGCAGAACCGAAAACCAGTGCCAGTGCTAAGTCATGCCTTGAGTGCCATCGGGACGATATGACTATCGGCAATGAAGCCGAGGTGAGCCTCGATCTCAAATACGCGCCTGGATTCGAATGCGCGATGCACAAGACTTGTAGCGTCTGCCATGCAAGCGAGGCAAAACGCCTGAACCGACCTGCTCTTTCTGAGTGCTCGACCTGTCACCCAACGCTCAAGCCCCGATCTGATTCCCGTCGGGCAACATGGGCCAAATCAGCGCTCTTATCCCAGGACAATCCCGGCTAACCTCAAACAGGGGAAACGGAGGTCGAGCCCTGGAATTTGTTTTCACCCTGATCCAGCCATGCATTTGCCAATTCACGGTTGGGGGGCTCTTTCACCGATTATCACTTTCGTTCGACCTGACTTGAGTTTTAGCTTTTCTACACGTCCGAAATGGCGTCTAAATTCTTCATTTTCGGACCTCAAGACCTGCAGCCCCCTGTTTCGCCCCATCGAGAAAATGCGGATGTAGAAGAGAATTCGAACTAGCCAGTTCTTCGGTACGTCGTGTTCCATCATCAGGAATCGACTCCCGACGCTGAGGACGCGCACGACCTCTCTGAGACATCGAGCGGGAGCATCCCCCTCGAGCTCGTAAAAGGCGTGCGAACAAGTTACCGCATCGAAGATTTCGTTCTTGAATGGCAGATTGACAGCATCTGCCTGAACCAGAGTGATGTTTGGAAACGTGGAGACCTTTTGCCCTGCCTTTTTCAACATCCCTCTGGAGAAGTCCAACCCCACGATGAGACCTTCTCCTCCCACGTGTTCCTGTAGACCCTTCAACAGTGAACCTGTACCCGTACAAATATCCAACGCAGTCTCTCCAGCCGAAAGACCTGCTTTCTCTGCGAGGTCGTACCGGAGCTTCTTGGTGCGGTCACCTGAATGCAATTCCACGAACTTGTCATAAAAACGGGAGAAAAAATCGTAATACCGGACTCTCAGCCTCTTTCCCATGATGTTCTTTCCTCTGGACGAAACCACCGCAATAAACGGTGTGGGGGATAGTCCGGCCTAACTCGTCAGCATCGAGAGAACGCCTGACTACTTCGGAATTGGTCTCAGGTATGGTTGTCTGTCGTTCTGGACAGTCGTCCACGCCTGATACTCCAATTTTGTCCTCTGATGATCAGTTCGGAAATGGCAAGCCCGCGTTTCCTCCCGGAACAGTGCGCCTTGGAGGATAAGAAGGGAGACGTCATGGATGTTTCTATCTTCGAGAATATCCTTCTCAATAAAATAGTCCCAGTAGTATCGACGAAGCCTGGCTCCATAGTCCTGTAGAACCTCAAGTGCTTCTGACAGGCTACTTGCGTCCCGGGCGATACCACACTTTCTTGTCATAGTCCTTCTTACGCCGTCCCAGAATACCTCAAGCTTCTCCTTTTCTTGAGATTCTCTGGCGTTTCCTGGATCCCACTGTGGAACTGCTATCTGAATGGGATCAGCTCGATTCGTCTCAAGGAAATCAGCCGCAGCATCCAATGAAATTGCGATCGCCTCCGGACCCGAGTTACTGGCCAGCCGGGTTGCACCATGAAGCCCCGTGTAAGCCGTCTCACCAACTACATAGAGATTTCTGACTCCGGTTCCGTCGGGATAGACAGTTTCTCCGTTAAGCCCAACTAGGACACCCCCATTGGAATAGTGTGCGGCGTAAACGACCGGCACTGACTCTCGCGTCGGGTCAATTCCCTTGCTGACGCAGTGATTATTAAAGGCCTGAAACCCAGTCTTTAGATGTTTCGGGTCGATTCCCGTACAATCTAGCCACACATGATCCAACCCGAGTCTTTTCATCTCCGTGTCTTCTGCTCTGGTGACTACATCGCGACTGGCTCTCGAACCCCTGGGGTCATATTTGAGAACAAAGTCTTCCGTATCATCAGGAGAAAGCTTGAGGAAAGCACCTGCCCCCCGTAGAGCTTCGGTAAACAGAATCCGCCGTGCGGATTCGTCGAAGGCTCCAGGGTCAAAGTGAACTGTAGGGTGGAACTGCACGAATTCCATATTCACGAGTGGCAGGCCGATACGATAACACATGGCAAATCCGTCACCGGAACCGGTATCAGGATTTGTTGTGTACATAAACACTTTTCCCAGGCCACCCGTCGCCAGAACGACTGCATTCGCCAAAACCACCTTTATCTGGTTTCTGCCTGTGTCGAGCATGTAAGCCCCGAGACAATTGTCCAGGCGATTTCTGGCACCGACTATCTTGTTCTGGGTGATCAGGTCAACTGCCATGTGATTGGGATAAACATCAATGTTTGGATGGGCGTGTACGAGTGCTCCGAGTCGCCCCATCACGGTCTGGCCGGTGCTGTCACTCACATGGAAAACTCTGCCGGCAGAATGACTACCTTCTGCATGGAGGTCGGAGTCAAACCTGATCCCCTTATCTTCGAGCCAGTGAACGACATCAGGGAATCTTCTAACGTAGTACCTCACTACTGTTTCCGAGTTTAGTCCACCGCCAGCTGTCAGGGTGTCCTGCACATGTGACTCGAGCGAGTCACCCGGGAGCGGCACTCCATTTTCGAAAGGTACCGCAGCGTAACCACCAGCAAGAAGAACGCTGCTCGAACTGTCGGGAGCCTCAAACGGTGTTCTCTCTTTTGTGTACAGATCCACGTGAACACCTGCATCAGCAACCTTCAGTGCGAAAGTACTCCCCGCAGAGCCGGCTCCGATGACAACAACCTGCTTTCTTACCAGTTCTTCAACGCTGCCCATAGTTGACACTACTCATTCACTGCGGGTGCGAGTAACTGGAATCTTGACCGACCCGCATAGGGTGCGTTGGGCAGTCGTTTCCAGTTCGACGTCCATCCTGCTTTTTTAGATATGCAATTCAGTTTCCAGTCAGAAAGAAAACAGAAGGGTATGTGGCAAGCAAAGTCAAGGGATCAGGACGGGGCTGGACAACACACAGCTTTCCAGCCGAAGCACCAACCACGCGTAAGTCAAGCTCCAGCCCAAGCTGATTCAGTTTCTGCACATCACAACGCCACCAGAGGGAGAAGTCGCAGTCGCAAGCCACGGCGAATGGGCGCATACACCGCAGAACGCAATCCCGTGGCTAGTCGTGTATTGCAATCCGCATGAGCCCTTAAGCTCTTGCTGGTCAAGAAATCCGCGAAAATCCCCAAGGCACGGTACTTTTCACGATTATTATCACGTGATTCCTTATGGCACGTGGCGTGCCT